>NZ_JBPJSJ010000020.1:0-57765 GCF_051225675.1 Natrinema sp. CGMCC1.2065
GCGGCCCGCGCCGCGAGTCCCCGGTCGGTCCGTATCGGCCCGCGTCCGGCGGCGACCGATCGGACGAGGACGCCGAGTTCCCAGCCGGCGAAGGCACCGACGGACGTCCCGACCAGGAGGACGGCGTCGCGGGCCGCACCGCTTACGATCATTGCGCCGACGGCGAGGACGACCGCGAGCCCGAACCCGAGCGTGCCGCGGTGGGCGGGATAGCGATCCAGCAATCGCCACGCGAGCGCCGCGAACGCCAGCCCGACGCCGACCCCCGCGACGACGTCGACGAGGTAGTGAACGCCGAGCCCGACCCGCGAGAGCGAGACGGCGGTCACGACGACGGCGGCACCGAGATACCGCTGGCGGCGCGTCCCGACGGACAGGGTCTTGGCCAGGCTGAGGTAGACGACCGTCGTAATCAGGGCGTGGCCGCTCGGAAAGCCGTAGCCGGTCGCCGTCGCAGTGGCCTCGTACAGCGGGTGGATCGGGTCGGGAAGCGCCCCCATTCGAACGAGTACCCGTTCCGGTCGCGGGAGCGCGAAGACGTGTTTCAGCCCGACGATCAGCGACAGGCCCGCCAGCAACAGGCCGGCGACCCCGGCGGGAACGGTCCGGTCGTCCGTCTCGAGCCAGTAGAACGCCCCCACGAGCAGGCCGAGAAACCACACGTCACCGAGCTGGGTCACCAGCCCGAGGACGACGACGGCCCACTCCGGCGCGATCTCGCGGAACGCGTCGAACCAGCCGATTCCTCTGGACACGTGCGGAGTACGGGCGACCGGACACATAAACGGTACCGATCGACCAGACGGCCCGGCCGCGGCTACCGGGGGCTCGGACGCCACCATCCGTCTGTAGGAACCTATTTGTCCCTGAACGAGCAACCGCCGGCGTATGGGAAACGGAGCATTCGAAGGGTACGGCGGACGGCACGTGCCGGAGCCGCTGCTGGAACCGCTCGAGCAGTTGGCCACCGCGTACGACGACATCGCGGCCACCGACGAGTTCCAGTCGGAGCTACGCGACCTGCTCGAGACGTTCGCCGGCCGGCCGACGCCGCTGTACTACGCGCGGAACCTGAGCGAGCGCTACGGGGCCGACATCTACCTCAAGCGGGAGGACCTGCTCCACGGCGGCGCACACAAGATCAACAACTGTCTCGGGCAGGCCCTGCTGGCGAAGCAGGCCGGTCGCGACCGGCTGATCGCCGAGACCGGGGCCGGCCAGCACGGCACCGCGACCGCGATGGTCGGGGCCCTGCTCGACCTCGAGACGGAGATCTACATGGGCAAAAAGGACGTCGAGCGCCAGGAGATGAACGTCTTCCGGATGCGCCTGATGGGCGCCGAGGTCAACGAGGTCACCCGCGGCGACGAGGGGCTGGCCGACGCCGTCGACGCGGCGCTCGAGGACTTCGCCGAGAACGTCGACGACACGCACTACCTCGTCGGCAGCGTCGTCGGCCCGGACCCGTTCCCGCGGATGGTCCGGGACTTCCAGTCGGTGATCGGCGAGGAGGCCCGCGAACAGATCCGAGAGCGGACCGGCGACCTGCCCGACGCCGCGGTCGCCTGCGTCGGCGGCGGCTCCAACGCGATCGGGCTCTTCCACGCCTTCCGCGACGACGACGTCGACTTCTACGGTGCCGAAGGCGGCGGCGAGGGGGCCGACTCGAGCCGCCACGCCGCTCCGCTGGCGTCGGGAACGGACGACACGATCCACGGGATGAAGACCCGGGTCATCGAGGACGACGTCGAGGTCCACTCCGTCTCGGCGGGACTCGACTACCCCGGCGTCGGCCCCGAACACGCCATGTTCCGCGACGTCGGCCGCTGTGAGTACACCGGCGTCACCGACGACGAGGCGCTTGCGGCCTTCCGCGAACTGAGCGAGACCGAGGGGATCATCCCGGCGCTCGAGTCGAGCCACGGGATCGCTCGCGCGATCGAGTTGGCCGAGGCCGGCGACCACGACACGATCCTGGTGAACCTCTCGGGTCGCGGCGACAAGGACATGGAGACGGCGGCGGCGAAGTTCGACTTATAGGGTCGACCGGACCCGTCCCGTCAGGTCGGCCGCCGCGTCGGGCTCGAGCGGCGTCCGCGACAGCGACAGCCGCACGTCGTCGTCCGTTCGGCGGGGGACCAGATGGACGTGGGCGTGGTCGACGCTGCCGACCAGCGGGCCACTCGTGTGAAAGACGCTGAACCCGTCGGGCTCGAGGACGGACTCGAGCGCGGTCGCGACGGTTCGGACCGTCTCGAAGACGGCGGCCGCTGTCGGCTCGTCAGCGGTCACTACCTCCTCCGCGTGGGCGCGTGGAACGATGAGTGTGTGTCCCGGTGTAGCAGGGTTCTCGTCGAGGAAGGCAAGCGTCCGCTCGTCCTCGTAGAGGACGTGTGCCGCTTGCTCGCCGGCGACGATCCGGCAGAACTCACAGTCGTCGTGCATAGCCGAATGCTCTCGCGAACTAACAAATAGCTGTCTCCGGCCGCGTCACGATCACAGCACGCCGTACTCGTCCCGAACCGTTCGATACAGCGCGAGGTACCGTTCGGCCACCGCCGATCGATCGTAGTCGGCGAATCGGTCGTCGTACTCGCGATGCTCGAGGTCCCGGGCCGCGAGGATCGCCTCGACGAGTTCGGTCTCGCTGGTGGTCCGGAACCCCCGGTCCCAGCCCTCGACGAGTTCGTGTGCGCTCGAGTCGACGTGATACTCCACGAGCCCGACACAGCCGGCCGCGAGCGCCCACAGCATCTCCGTCGGGAACACGCAGTGGTCGGCCGTCTGGGCGAAGACGTGTGCGCCACGGTAGGCCGCGATCCGCTCCTCGAGGTCGAGGTCGCCGGCGAAGGTCACGCGGTCTTCGATCCGGAGGTCACTCGCGAGCCGTTCGTACGTATCGCGTTCCGGCCCGTCGCCGACGACCGTCGCCGACCACTCGCGATCCCGAAGCTCCGCGAGGGCCAACAGCAGGCTCTCGAGGTTGGCCCCCTCGTCGAGTCGGCGGGCGTAGATCACGTCGACCTGCTCGGCCGGCTCTACCGCCCGGATTCGGTCGCAGTCGATCGGGTTCGCGAGGGCTTCGACGAGGTCACCGTCCGCACCGAGTTCGCGGACCCACGTCGTGACGAGCGACGACGGGGTGACGATCCGATCCGGTCGCCGGGCGGCGGCCCGCGTCCAGCGCGTCTCCGTGACGCCGCCGTCGCCGTACCACTCGAGGACGAGCGGGGCCCGCGCGAGCCGCGCGCCCCACTTGGCGGCGACGACCTGACTCGCCGGCTCGGCGCTGGCGTGAATTACGTCCGGGCGCGCGGCGGCGAGGACGAACGGAAGACGAAGCAGAAACGAACTCCGGGCCTCGAGGCCGCTCGAGACCGCGTGATAGGTGATCCCGTTTCGCTCGAACGTCGCGTCTTCGCCGGCCCAAAAGCCCGCACAGTAGCAGTGGACGTCGTGGCCGTTCTCGGCGAGGATCTCACAGACGGTTCGGAACCGCTGGTTCGTCTCGGTATCGCGGTGGTGAGCCGTTTCGAACGAGACGAACGCGATTCGCATACTCGGCGGCAACGGAGTCCCGGGCTATAAAGTCACTTTTTTCACTCGATTCGTCGGCCCGCGGATTCGCGTGAGCGGGCGGCCGCCGGTCCCTGTCGGGGCCGGACTGGCCCGGCCCGAACCGTGGCAGTCGACCACGAAACTCCGCCGTGGCGATCCCCGTCCGTGTCGGGCGGTTGGTCCGTGACCGACACGAACCCACGACGTCAGTCGTGGAAGAAGTCAGTCACCGCTGTCGTTGGCGGAGTCGTCGTCATCACCGAAAAACGAGTCGATACCCTCGAAAAAGCCGTCGTCGTCGCTTTCGGTGTCGGTCTCCGTCTCACCGTCACTGCCGTCCTCGTCCCCGGTATCGCTTTCCTCCGAGTCTGATCCGTCGTCCCCACCGTCCGTCTCGTCGCTACCGTCGTCATCGTCGCCTCCGATCGTCACGTCACTGTCGTCGTCATCGTCGCCTTCGATCGTTTCGTCACTGTCGTCGTCATCGTCGTCAACGGAATCGTCCGCGTCATCCAACTCGTCGCTTTCGTCGCCGTCCGAGTCGTTCTCGTCATCCGGATCTCCATCCCCGAACACCTCATCGCCGTTCTCGTCCCCGCCGTCGTCACTCGAAGCGCCGTCGTCACCGTCGTCGCTGTCGGAATCGTTGCTTTCCACGTCGAACTCCGGCTGCTCGACTCCGCCGTCGGTCGTCGAGTCCTCGACCGGATCCCCCACGAACAGTTCCGACCCGACGGCCGCGACGGTGAGCCCGAAGGCCGCGAGGATGAGAACGGTCGTCACGAGGACGACGCCGACCGACGAGGCGTCGGTTTCGGTTGCCATCGAGTGACGCCACTCCCTCGGACGGCTTTGTTAACCGATGCAATTCCGCGACGGGGACGAACGGATCCGGCCACGGCGCTCGAGCGAGCGTCCACGGGCCGACTGCGAGAAATCGGTCCCTACTGGGTACCGCGGGCTCGTGAGGGGGCCGGTGACCGAAACGATTACTCCCCCGCGTCCGTACGGCCCTGGCATGGGTTACGACATCGAGCGCTACCTCAACATTCGCAGTGCCTACGGTGCTTCGTTCGGTCCCGAGGGGGACCGACTCTCCTTTCTGATGGATACGACCGGCACGTCGCAGGTCTGGACCCTCGAGGGACCGCAGGAGTGGCCCGAGCAGCGGACGTTCTACGACGAGCGGGTGACCTTCGCCTCGTGGTCGCCCGAGCGCCCGGAGCTGATCTTCGGCATGGACGAGGGCGGCAACGAACGCGCCCAGCTATTCAGGCTCGACGCCGAGACCGGCGAGATCGAGAACCTGACTGCCGTGCCGGCTGCGAAACACCGCTGGGGCGGCTGGAGCCACGACGGCGAGCGGTTCGCCTTCACCTCGAACCGCCGCGACGAGTCGGTCTTCGACGTCTACGTACAGGACCGGGACGCGACCGGCGACGAAGCGGAACTGGTCTACGAGGGCGACGGCTGGCTCTCGCTGTCCGGCTGGAGCCCCGACGACTCCCGGCTGCTGGTCTCGCAGGCCTACTCCAACTTCGATCAGGACCTCTACGTCCTCGACCTCGAGGCCGACGAGCCCGACCTCGATCATCTCACGCCCCACGACGGCGACGTCCGCTACCAGAGCGCGAGCTGGGCTCCGGACGGCGAGGGGATCTACCTCGTGACCGACGAGGGCGACGCGGACGCGCTCTATCTGGCCTATCTGGACCTGGCGACGAACGAACTCGAGACGGTCATCGACGGCGAGGGGTGGAACGTCGACGGCATCGCGCTGGACGACGAGACCGGCCGGTTCGTCTGCTCGCGCAACGTCGAGGGCTACACCGAGTTGACCGTCGGCGCGTTCGACCCCGACGACCCGACCGCGTTCGAGACCTTCCCCGACCCCGACCTGCCGGGCGGGGTGGCCGGCGGCGTGAGCTTCGACCCCGACGCCGAACGGTTCGCTCTCTCGACGAGCGGCGACGCGGTCAACACGAACGTCTTCGTGGTCGATATCGAGACTGGCGAGGCCGAGCGCTGGACCGACGCACCGACCGCCGGCATCCCCCGGGAGTCGTTCGACGGCGCCGACCTCGTCGACATCGAGAGTTTCGACGGACTCGAGGTCCCTGGATTTCTCACCCTTCCGGACGAGTACACCAAGGGCGAGACACCCGTCATCGTCGACATCCACGGCGGCCCCGAGAGCCAGCGCCGCCCCTCGTTCTCGAGTGTCAAGCAGTACTTCCTCGATCGGGGCTACGCCTACTTCGAACCCAACGTCCGGGGCTCGTCGGGCTATGGCGCGGACTACGCGGCGCTGGACGACGTCGAAAATCGGATGGACTCGGTCGCCGACATCCGGGCCTGCGTGGAGTGGTTGCAAGACCACCACGCAATCGATCCCGACCGAATCGCCGCGAAAGGCGGCTCCTACGGCGGCTTCATGGTGCTGGCCGCGCTAACCGAGTACCCCGACCTCTGGGCCGCCGGCATCGACGTGGTCGGGATCGCCAACTTCGTCACCTTCCTCGAGAACACGGGCGACTGGCGGCGCGAGTTGCGGGAAGCCGAGTACGGGAGCCTCGCCGAGGACCGCGAGTTCTTGGAAGAGATTTCGCCGATCAACAACGTCGAGAACATCGCGGCCCCGTTGTTCGTCCTCCACGGGGAAAACGATCCCCGCGTGCCCGTCGGCGAGGCCGAACAGATCGCCGATCGGGCGGCCGAGCAGGGCGTCCCCGTTCGGAAACTGCTCTTCGAAGACGAGGGCCACGGCTTCTCGAAACTCGAGAACCGTATCGAGGCCTACAGCGAGATCGCGGACTTCCTCGACGAACACGTCTGATCGGGCCCTCGCCGTCGAACTCGTTCGCGAGCTTATTACAAAACACATACATGACAGTATCGCGGACTGTCGGGTATGGCCGCCATCGAAACCACCTCGCTGACCAAGCGGTACGGCGACTCGGTCCTCGCCGTCGACGACCTCGACCTGACCGTCGAGGAGGGAGAGATATTCGGCTTCCTCGGTCCGAACGGGGCCGGGAAGTCGACGACGATCAACATGTTACTGGACTTCGTCCGGCCCACCGACGGGAGCGCAACGGTGCTGGGGTACGACGCACAGGACGAAACGGGAGAAATCCGCGAGCGGATCGGCGTCCTCCCGGAAGGCGCAACCCTCTACGAGCGCCTGACCGCCCGCGAACACGTCGAGTGGGTCGCCGACACCAAAGGCGTCGATACCGACGTCGACGCGCTGTTAGAGCGCGTCGGGATCCTCGAGGACGCCGACCGGACGGCCGGCGGCTTCTCGAAGGGGATGCGCCAGCGCCTCGGCCTCGGGATGGCGCTGGTCGGCGATCCCGAACTACTGCTCCTCGACGAGCCCTCCTCCGGGCTCGACCCGACGGGGATTCAGGACATGCGGGAACTGCTTCGAGCGGAGGCCGACTCGGGAACGACCGTCTTCTTCTCGAGTCACATCCTCTCGGAGGTCGAGGCGGTCTGTGACCGCGTCGGCATCATGAACGAGGGCCAGCTCGTCGCCCTCGACAGCATCGAAAACCTCCGAGACGAGTCGACCGGCGCGGCGACGATCGACGTCGAACTCGCCGAGGCGGTGGATCCCGACGCGCTCGACGTCGGCTCGATCGAGGGGGTGCAGCGGGTCTCCGCGGACGGCGATACCGTCACTGCGGTCTGTGACGAGCCCGCAGTCAAGGTCGACATCGTCCGCCACATCGACGAGCGGGCGATCGTGACCGATATCCTTTCGACAGATACCTCGCTCGAGGAGCTGTTCAACCAGTACACCGGGGCCGAGAGCGCGGACGAGGGATCGGTCGCGCCGGAAGCGGAGCAGCGAGAACAGGAGGTGTCCGCATGAGCGCGCTCTCCGTTGCCAAGCGGGACTTCCTGAACGTTCGGCGGGCCAAGCTCGTCTGGATCCCTGCCCTGCTGTACGCCCTGTTCATGCTCATCTTCTACTGGGGCCAGAGCAGTCGTCCGGAGCCGGACTTCTACATGGTCCTGTGGAGTCTCGCCGGGATCGGCGGAGCGTTGGTCATCCCGTTGGTCGCGATCGTCGCGGCGTACCTCTCGATCGCCGGCGAGCGCGAGTCCGGCAGTATTCGCTATCAGCTGAGTCTCCCGGTCTCGCGGTCGGACGTGGTCGTCGGCAAACTGCTCGCCCGCACCGGCGTCGTCGTGGCGTCGCTGCTGATCGCGTTCGCCATCGGGATCGTCGCCGCACAGGTACTCGTCCCCGACATGACCCTCGAGTACGACGGCTACGCCGCCTTCGTCGCGCTGACCCTGCTGTACGCGCTGGCGTACGTCGCCGTCGCCGTCGCGATCTCCGCGGCCACCGCGAGTCGCTCGCGAGCGATGAGCGGCGCGATCGGCTTCTTCTTCGTGTTCAACCTCGGATGGAACTTCCTGCCGGTCAGCCCCGTCCAGATGGCCAGGTTCGTCTTCGAGGAACTCGGCGTCGACTACAGCGACGCCCTGCTGGACCTCATCTTCAGCCTCAGTCCGACCGGGGCCTACCTCAACGGGATGAAACTCGTCTTTCCGGACGATTTCACCGCCCTGCAGGCCACGACGGCCGGGAGCAATCCGTTCTACATCCAGGGCTGGTTCATGCTCGTGATCCTCGCCGGCTGGATCGTCGTCCCGCTGTTGCTGGGCGCGTGGCAGTTCCGGCGAACGGACCTCGGCTAATCGAACGGTTCGCACCGCCGACCGCGAATTCGATCGCCAGTCAATCGATGACGCCAGTTTTCGTCGCCACGTCTCGAGCCGCCCGCTCGTTCATTCCGCTGCCGAGGATCGTGTAGCGGTCGCGGATCTCGTGGCAGGTCGTCAACGCCTCGATGACGGTCTCGTCGTCGATGCCCAGTTCCGCCGCGGTCGTCGGCGCGTCGATACTCGCCAGGGCGTCACGGATGGCCCGCCAGATCCCGTCCGCTCCCTGGTGGAGGTAGGCGGTCATGATCGAGCCGACGCCGACCTGATGGCCGTGTAAGGCCGCACCGGGTGCCAGTCGGTCGAGCTGGTGCGAAAAGAGGTGTTCGGCCCCGCTGGCCGGCCGCGAGGAACCGGCGATGCTCATCGCGACGCCGGAGGACATCAGCGCCTTGGTGACGACCCAGGCCGACTCCTCCAGGCCCGGCCGGATGAGGTCGGCGTTGTCGACTAAGATCTCGGCGGTCATCTCCGAGAGCGCGGCGGCGTACTCGGAGTACTCGACGTCCTGCAGCCGCTGGGCGAGCCGCCAGTCCATCACGGCGGTGTAGTTGGAGATGATGTCGGCACAGCCGGCGGTCGTCAGTTCCCACGGGGCCTCGGCGAGGATTCCCGTATCGGCGACGACCGCCAGCGGCGGTTCGGCGGCGACGCTGTGTCTGGAGTCGCCGTCCGGCACCGAGCCGCGATTACTGACGATCCCGTCGTGGCTCGCCGCCGTTGGAACGGAGCAAAAACCCATCTCGAGGTGGTGACTGGCCAGTTTCGCGATGTCGATGGCCTTCCCGCCGCCGATGCCGACCAGATAGGATACTCCTTCGGCCTCGGCGACCTCGATCACCCGCTCGACGGCGTCGAAGGTCGCTTTCTCGATCGTGACGATCGCGGGCTCGATCCCGGCGGCCTCGAAGTCGGCCGCGATGGGGTCGGCGGCGACCTCGCGGGGCGTCGGACTCGTGACGAACAGCGGCCGCCCTTGCAGGTGGAGATCGTCGACCACGTCGACGACTTGGCTGCGAACGCCGTGGCCGACCACGACGTTTCGCGGGAGGCGGATCCACGTCGACTTCTCGAACATACCGGATCCCACACACCCCCGGGACATGTGCTTTTCCTCAGCGCCCCGACCGGAACGATCCCCGACGCGGTCCGGGACGGCGGTGATGACGTCGCGATCGGCTCCGACGGCCCGCTCGAGCGAGCGATCACCGGCGGCGAAACGATCCGTCGACACGATCGGCGATATTATAAGATTTCCAACTCCAATGGCCGCGTATGCTCGGCCTACTCGCGCTCTGGCTCGGATTGCTCGCCGGCGGCTACGTCGGGGGCCGGTACTACGGCAAGTATTCGCTCCGACGCACCGATGCGGAGGACCGCTCCCGCGGGACGTATCGGCTCCTCGCCGTCGTCGGCCTCGTGGCCCTGCTCGTCCTCGCGTTCGGCGGCCTCGTCGACGCGACCGAACGCGCGCTCGCGGCCGTCCATCCGGCGCTGGCGGGCGGGGTCGCCGCGCCGCTTTCCTGGCTCCCGACGGCGGGCGGAACGATCGCCGCCGTCCTGGTCGCGTACCTCGGCGTCTTTCCGTTCGCCCGCGAACGGCGCGACCTCGAGATCAGTGCCGTGACGGCGGTCGGCCGCCTCGCAAAGTACCTCGGGGCGATTACGCTCTTCGTGGTGGTCGCGCTCGCGCCGTTCACGGCACTGGTCGCCGCCTCCGACCCCAGCCCGCTGTGGATCCCGCTCCTGTTCGTCGTCCTCGCCGTCGGCTGCTACGGCTGGCTCCAGTACAGCGTTCGGCTCTCGCAGACGATCACCGCGCCGACGCCCGACCAACGCCGACGGCTCGAGGCCGCGGCCGACCGGGCCGAACTGGCCGCGACGATCGCCGGCGTGATCCCGGGCCGTGAAACCGAGGTCGCCGGCATCTACGTCGACGGCCCGTTCTGGAACCGACGCGCGTACGCCACGGACTACGCGTTCGAGATCCTCGACGACGAGGGGCTGACGGCACTGTGTGCGCGGGCCAGCGCCGCGGACGAACGATGGCTCCTCGAGCGACGGGCGCTGGTCGTCGCGGTCCTCTTCGGACTGTTCCTGACGCTGACCGTCTGGGTGTCGCTGGCCGTCGGGCTCGTCGGCCTCGCGGTCGCCGGGCCGCTGCTCGCCCGAACGCTCCAGCGCGCCGAGTTCGCCGCCGATCGGCGCGCCGCGCGGGCGGTCGGTACGGAGGCCCTCGCGAGCGCGATCGAGGCCGGCACCGACCTGGCCGACGACCGGAGCCGCCTCCATGAACGGCTCGCCGCGCGGCCGTCGACGAGCCGACGCCTCGAGCGGCTCCGCGACGCCTAAAGCGTCTCGAGGATCGCCAGCACGCGCTCCTCGGCCTCGCGGTCCGGGCCGTTGTCGTCGCCGTCCCGATCGTTCTCGCGGTGATCGTCGACCGTCCGGGCCAGCGAGTCCTCGAGCGGCGTCGATTCCCAGCCCAGCGCGGCGAGTTTCGCCGTCGAGAGGACGTGGGGGTACGACCGGTAGAGGGGGTAGTCCTCGAGGGAGATCTCGCCGGCTGCGAGTTCGCGCGGGCCGGCGTGGACGATCTCGACATCGGTCTCGAGCGCGTCCGCGAGCAGGTCGACCAGTTCCTCGAGCGGGACGAGCCGCCGGTCGCCGACGTTGTAGGCCTCGCCGGGGTCGCCGCGCTCGGCGACGATCCGCAGCGCGGCGGCCACGTCCTCGACGTAGACGAGATGGCGAAGGTTCGTCCCGTCGCCGGGGACGACGACGCGGTCGAAGCGGTTCACGCGGTCGATCCACCAGTTCAGTCGTTCGGTGTAGTCGTGGGGGCCGTAGACGATCGGCGGCCGGACGACCATCGCAGGCACGCCGTCGTCGGCCGCCGCGAACGCCGCCCGGTCGCCCTCAGCCTTCCGGTTGCCGTAGGTCTCGAAGCTATCGTCAGTCGCTTGGTCGGGCGTACACTCGTGTAGCGGCGTCTCGCCCTCCCGCTTGGGGATCTCCTCGCGGCCGTAGGCCGCGCCGCTCGAGACGTAGACGTAGGCCTCGCAGTCCGCGAAGATCCGGGTCGCGGCCCGGACGTCCTTCGGGTGGTAGGCCACGCAGTCGAAGACGGCGTCGGGGTCGACGGTCGTTGCAGCGGCCTCGAGGGCCGTGTCGTTCGTCCGGTCGCCTTCGACGTGGGTGATGCGGTCGTCGTCCGCGAAGGGGTTCTCGCGGGTGCCCCGCGTGAACAGGGTCACGTCGTAGTCGTGGTCGAGCAGTTCTGCGACGAGGTGGCGGCCGATAAAGCGCGTGCCGCCGATGACTAAGGCGTCGTCCATACCGGCCCGTCACCGCTGTCGGGGAAAACGATGGCGGACGAGCGGTCGGTGGGTATCGGGTCGAGAGCAGTGGGGCCGCTCGAGCGCCGTATTGAAAGCAGACTTGCGTATGCCACCCGACTCGAACGTGCGGTGGCGCGCGCTCTCAACTGCTCGAGCGACGGCGAGAGCAGTTGATGACACTGTGCGAGGGATGAGTGAGTGACCAACGGGAACGAATGAATCGGCTGGGGAGGACGTGGTACTCCCTAGTAGCCACGATAGCAGAACGGCCTCGATCGAAAGGGACGGTACAACGAGTGTTCTGCTATCGTGGCAACACGGAAGGGCCTCACCCTCCCCAGCCGATTCGCTCACTTCGTTCGCTCATCCCTCGCACAGTGTCGTCGATCGACCTCACTATCGTTTGGCCGATCGACAGCGCGCGCCACCGCAGATCGACTGATCGGGCCGAAGTGAGAGGCACTGATGTCATCGGCTGGAATCCCCCGCGAACCCCCCGTCGACGTTCGCTATAGTAGCCACTGAAAGTCATTGCACACCTGATCGAACGACGGCGTTGCGATCAGTGTGTAAATCGTTTCAGCGGCTACTATAGTCGGACTAAAGCGTCACTGAAAAGCGGACGAAACCGACTCGAGCGAGGCCCCCGGTCAGTACGGTCGCCTGCAGGGACGGGTTCTTTGCCGCCGTCGGTGGTAGGGCGGGTCGATATGTCCGACCAGCTCTGGACCGATCGCGCCCGGGAGTACCCCCTCGAGTGCGATCACTGCCATTATCCGATCCCCGGCGAGCCCGAAGCGGACGAGGACGGGCGCTACTGTTCGGCCGCCTGCCGCGAGGCCGCCGGCGACGGCGCGACGATGCCCGACCCCGACGCCTACAAGCGGGTGATGACGGGGATCGAACCGCTGGACTCGCTGGTTCCGAACGGGATCCCGGCCGACTCGATGCTCCTCCTATCGGGCGACGAAGGCACCCGCCGGGCCGAACTCGGGACCGAACTCGTCTGGCACGCCTTAGAGCGGGGCGAACCCGCGGTCGTCTGTTCGGTCGCGAACCCGCCGACGGCGACGCTCGAGCGCTTCTACGAGAACGGCTGGAACGTCCTGCCGGCGCTGGAGAGCGACCGCCTGCGGATCGTCGACTGTTTCACCCATCGGCTCGACGACCGCGACGAGTTTCGCGCCGGGCGAAACGAGTGGGCGACCTTTCTCGGCGAGGCCGCCGCCGACGCGGTCATCGAGGTCGAGGATCCGAGCGACCGCCGCGAGGTGGCAAACGGGCTTCACCGGGCGCTCGACGACCTCGAGATGACCGAGACGGGGCTGGTGACGATCGACTCGCTGGACGAACTCGAGTCGCTTTCGGGTTCCGGGCTCGTCCACGACTTCGTGACAGACGTTCGGGCGACGGTCTGTACGGCACGGTTCGTCCCGATCGTCGCCGCAGCCACGACGGCGGGGCAGGCGGCGTATCCCGAAACCGAGCGGGTCTTCGACGGGATCGTCGACCTGCGGCTGCGCGATGGGAGCGCGGCGGAGACTCGGCACAAACAGCTCGCGGTCCGGAAACTGACCGGGGCGGCGTTTCTCCCCCAGTGGGTAACGTACGACTACGAGCCCGCCCGCGGGCTGTTCGCGTTCGGCCCGAACACGGACACCCGACAGGCCCGCGACCTCGGGAACGGGTCCACCCAGTCGGCCCAGCGCCGGTAGCGGCCGGGGAGTGGAGGGTCAGTTCCGATGCCGACTGCACGCGAACGCACGCTCAGGCTTTATCCCAACGTTCGGTATAGGACCGATCGCAGTCACACACCGACCAGCGGCGGGCGCGTCGTTCGAGCGTCAGTGAGAGACGATCTACAGCCACACCATGACCGATCGAAACCGGGACCGAGATCGACGGCGTACCGAGCGATCGACCGACCGCGGACGCGGCACGTGGGACCAAGGCGGCGACCGGAACCGCGAGGACAGCGACCGCGGCTGGCTCCACGGCCTCTTCAGCCGCGGCGAGAGCGATAATCGAGGGACACAGGGCCCTGAACGCGGACAGGAACAGCGCCGGGCCGAAGGTCGCCAGCCCGACCGCCAGCAGCAGGGGTCGGGCCAGCGTCGCGAGCGGAGTCAGGGGGCCGACCGCCAGCGCGGCCAGCAGTCCGGCCGACGACGAGGCGGGGCCGGACAGCAGGGCGGCCGCAGGGGGGACAGCGGCTTCGAAACGAACGCGATGCAGGAGGCCAATCTCGAGTACGGCGGCGAGGCCCGCCACGAGAAACACCGTGGTGGGCAGCGCGGCATGCAGGGCCGACGCGGACAGGGCCAGCAGCAAGGAGGGATGCGCGACTACGGCGAACGAAGCCAGCGGCAAGGTGGCATGCAGGGTCAACGCGAACGGAGCCAGCAGCGAGGCGGGATGGAGAGACAGCACGAACGGAGCCAGCAGCGCCGACAGCCCAGTGAGCAGGACCAACCCGGCCAGCGCGGCCCCACGGAACAGGGACGCCGAACGGAGGGCCGGTCCCAACAGCGCCGAGAGGGGACGCGACGCGAGGACGACCGGCAGGGAGCCCAGCAGCGCTGGCACGAGAACCGCGATGCCCAGCCGGGCGCGACGACGAGCGAACGGGGCCGACAGCACCGCGGGCAGCAACACGGGAGCCAGTACCAACAGGGCCAGCCCGAGTCCCGTCGCCACCAGCGGAGCGCGGGCCACGAACCCGGACGGCAGCGGGACCGCAGTGTGCAGGGAGCGGGCCGTTCGCAACGGGACTACGGCGACACCCAGCAGTTCGACCGCGGCGAGGACCGCGATACCACCGGCGGGCGCATGAACCGCGAGCAGCAATCCGGCGGCGGCCTCGAGTACCGCCAGCAGGGACGCCGCTCCGAACAGGGGGACTGGACCGAGTCCCGCGAGTCGCGGGGCTCGAGCGGCGAGGAGAACCGCCAGTTCCAGGACGACGACATGAGCAACCGACGGCACGTTCACGAGCGCGATCCGACCCCCGAAGACCGGGACGAGGAGCGGTCACGCTGAGACGCGGCCCGCAGACGCCAACTCCCGCCGAGCGACATCACCCTCGTTTTTGTCGGCCCCGTTCCGAGGGTGCGACATGGGCGGCACGTACGTTCTCGTGATCGAGGCGGCGCGAGCGACGACCATCGAGGTTGGGGCGCTGGGCGAGCGGGAATTTTCCGCGGGCGCGTATGCGTACGTCGGGTCGGCGTTCGGCCCCGGCGGCTTCAGCCGGGTCGATCGCCACCGCGAACTGGCCGCCGGCGACCGCGAGACGCGCCACTGGCACGTCGATTACCTGCTCGGCCATCCCGCGACACGACTCGAGACCGTGATCACGTTCCCCGATGCCGATCGGGAGTGCGAACTGGCGGCCGGGTTGCCGGGGGAGCCGGTCGCCGGGTTTGGCGCGTCGGACTGTGACTGCAGGGCACACCTCCTCGCGGTTCCCGACGCACCGACAGTTCGAACCGCCGCAGTCGACGCGGGCGGCGTCGTCGACCAGTAACGCCCACGTTCGCCGGTGCGTTCTTACGCCTCCTTGTAAAACGGTAGCTATGGCCAATTCCGACACTGACTCGACGGCCGAACCGACAGCGGAACTGGACGACGACGCGATGGCTCGGTTCCCGGTTCCCGCGTTCGACGACCTCCCTGCGGACCTGCGGGAGCGAATCGCCGAGGAGACCGAGGAGGCCGGGTTCACGCCCAACGTGTTCTCGGCGTTCGCGTACAAGCCCTCGCACTTCCGGGCCTTCTTCCAGTTCCACGACGCGCTCGTCGAGGACACCGCCTTAGAGCGCGAGGAGATCGAAATGATCGTCGTCGCCGTCTCCGGCGTCAATCACTGCTACTACTGTAACGTCGCCCACGGCGCGCTCGTACGGATCTACGCCGAGGACCCGCACCTCGCGGACCAGCTGGTCGCGAACTATCGGACCGCGGACATCAACGACGCCCACCGAACGATGCTCGACGTCGCCGTGAAGCTGACCGAGCGGCCGACCGAAGTCGAGCCCGCCGACCTCGAGGCGTTACGGGAGGCCGGCTTCAGCGAAGAGGCGATCTGGGACATCGGGGCCGTCACCGCGTACTACAACATGAGCAATCGCATGGCGACGTTCGCCGAGATGCGGCCCAACGACGAGTTTCACACGCTCGGGCGGGAGTGAACCGCACGGCGACCAAAGGCACTTGTCGCTCACGGGAGACGGGCAGCCATGGTCGACAGGGAAGACGTCCGCTGTGCGTACGACGAAATCACGACGACGTACACGAGCGAGCGAGTCGCGACGCACGACGAGTCCGAGTCGGCAGCGCTCGCGGCGCTGTTCGATGCGGTGCCGGACGGGTGTCGCCTCCTCGATGCCGGCTGCGGACACGGAACCCCGGCGCTCGAGTACGCCCTCGACCCCTCCAACGAGTGCGATCCGGAGCTAGCCGTCGGGCTCGACCTCTCGCGGGGGCAACTCGAGACGGCGACGCGACTCGTTCCCGACGCAGCGTTGTGTCAGGGAGAGATGAGTCAACTGCCGTTCGCTGCGGACACGTTTGACACCGTCACGGCACTGTATTCGCTGATTCACGTCCCGATCGACGACCATCAGACGGCGATCGAAGCGTTCGAACGCGTTCTCAAGCCCGGCGGACGGCTCCTCCTCACGGAAGGGTGGACCGAGTGGACTGGTTCGAACCCGAACTGGCTCGAGACCGGGACCGAGATGCAGTGGCATATGGCCGGGGCGGAAGCGACACGTGAGCAGCTCGAATCGGCCGGGTTCGAACTGGTCACGGCGGGGGAGTTCACTGACGCGCTCGCCGACGAGGAGGACGCTCGGTTCCCGTATTTCCATGCGCGGCTGGCGGAGTAGTCGAGCGCCGGGGACGGGCGTGTCGGCCGGCGCGAACCGAAGAAAAACGTGCCGGCGGAATCAGTCGTCGCTCGCCGCGAAGCTGGCCGATTCGGCCGCGGCCGCGGCCTCGGGTTCGCCGGGCAGTTCGTTGCGCACGTCGTCGCTGCCCTGTTCGGTGATCGCCTCGTAGTAGGCCTCGGGCATGACCTTCACGAAGGCCTCGAGCGCGTGCTCCCAGTTTGCGAGCAGGAGTTCACCCCGCTCGGAGCCGGTGTAGGCGACGTGGTTCTCGACGAGTCGACGGAGCATCCGCTCGTCTTTCTCCTCGAGTTCGTCGTGGAGCGAGACCATGCCGGTGTTTGCCTTGGCTTCGAACTCGTCGTCGGGGTCGTAGACGTAGGCGACGCCCCCACTCATCCCCGCGGCGAAGTTCTTGCCCGTCTCGCCCAGCACGGCGACGACGCCACCGGTCATGTACTCACAGCCGTGGTCGCCGACGCCTTCGACGACGGCCTTGGCGCCGGAGTTACGCACTGCAAAGCGCTCGCCGGCGACGCCGTTGACGTACAGCTGGCCGTCGGTCGCGCCGTAGAGCGCGACGTTGCCGATCGAGACGTTCTCGGTTGGGTCGTAGGCGGCGGTCTCGGGCGTTCGAATCGTGAGCTTGCCGCCGGACAGGCCCTTACCGACGTAGTCGTTGGCGCTGCCGTCTAAGTGCATCGAGACGCCGCTCGCCAGGAACGCGCCGAAACTCTGGCCGGCGGTCCCTTCCGCGTCGACGGTGATGGTGTCCTCGGGGAGACCGGGCTCGCCGTAGCGGTCGGTGATCCGGTTCGAGAGCATCGCGCCGACGGTGCGGTCGACGTTGGTAACCTCGGTCTCGAGACTGACCGGCTCCTGGTCCTCGATGGCGTCGGCCGCGGCGGCGATGAGATCGCGGTCGAGCTGGTCCTCGAGTTCGTGGTCCTGCTCGCGGATCTTGCGTCGGACCTCGCTGCCGGGGTCGGCAAGCACCTCCGAGAGGTCGACGTTGCGGGCCTTCGGGTGGTCGACGTCGTCGCGCTGCTCGAGGGCGTCGACTTGGCCGATCATCTCGTCGATCGTCTCGTAGCCGAGTTCGGCCATGATCTCGCGCAGTTCCTGCGCGATGAAGGTCATGTAGTTGATGACGTGTTCGGGCTCGCCGGGGAACCGCTTGCGCAGGTCCTCGCGCTGGGTGGCGACGCCGACCGGGCAGGTGTTCTTGTGACACTGCCGAGCCATGACACAGCCGCCGGTGACCAGCGAGGCGGTGCCGAAAATGTACTCCTCGGCGCCCAGCAGAGCGGCGACGGCGACGTCGCGCCCGGTCTTCATCCCGCCGTCGGCGGAGACGCGGATGCGGTCCCGGAGGCCGGTCCGACAGAGCATCTGGTTGGCTTCCGCGAGGCCGAGTTCCCACGGGAGGCCGGCGCTCTTGATCGAGGTCTTGGGCGAGGCACCGGTCCCGCCGTCGTGGCCGGAGATGTGGACCACATCGGCGTTTGCCTTCGCGACGCCCGCCGCGACCGTCCCGATGCCGGCCTCGGAGACGAGTTTGACGTTGATGTCGGCCGTCTCGTTGGCGGCCTTGAGATCGAAGATCAGCTGTTTGAGGTCCTCGATCGAGTAGATGTCGTGCAGCGGCGGCGGCGAGATCAGCCCCACGCCGGGCGTGGACTTGCGGACGTGGGCGATCATCTCGTTGACCTTCGAGCCGGGGAGGTGGCCGCCCTCGCCGGGCTTGGAGCCCTGGGCCATCTTGATCTGTAGTTCGTCGGCGTTCGAGAGGTACGTCGAAGTGACGCCGAACCGGCCGGAGGCGACCTGCTTGACGTTACACTCGCGTTCGGTGTTGAACCGCTCCGGCGGTTCGCCGCCCTCGCCCGAGTTGCTCTTGGCGCCGAGCCGGTTCATCGCGATCGAGTTGTTCTCGTGGGCCTCCGGCGAGAGCGAGCCAAGCGACATCGCGGCCGTCGAGAACCGCTGGACGATGTCCTTGATCGGCTCGACGTCCTCGACCGGGATCGGATCGCGGTCGGAGTCGAACTCGAGGAGGCCACGCAGGGTCTGGAGGTTCTCCTGTTGGTCGTTGATCTTTGCGGCGAACTCCTGGTAGCGCTCGTAGTCGTTCGAACGGACGGCCTGCTGGAGCGCGCCGACGGTGTCGGGGTTCCACTGGTGGTGGATGCCGCCCGAGCGGTGTTCGAACTCGCCGTGGCGGTCGAGGTCGGACTCCTCGCCGTCGTCGCCGAAGGCGGTCGCGTGGCGCTCGCGGAGGTCCTCCTCGATCTCGGCGAGGCCGATCCCCTCGGTACGGTTCTCGGTGCCCTCGAAGTACTCGGCCACGAGGTCGGAATCGAGCCCGACGGCCTCGAAGATCTGGGCGCCCTGGTAGCTCTCGACGGTCGAGATTCCCATCTTGGCCATGATCTTCAGGAGACCGTCCTCGACGGCGTTGACGTAGGCGTCGATGGCGACCTCGGTGTCGGCACCGTCGGGGCCGGCGGTGATGTCCTCGATGGTCTGGTAGGCGAGGTACGGGTTGACCGCGCCGGCACCGTAGCCGACCAGCGTCGCGAAGTGATGGACGGTCCGCGGGTCGGCCGACTCGACGATGAGGCCGACGTGATTGCGCAGGCCGTTGCGCACGAGGTGGTGGTGGACGCCGCCGGTCGCCAGCAGGCTCGGGATCGCGACCCGGTCCTCATCGACGTTCCGATCCGAGAGGACGATGACGTCGTGGCCGCCGTTCTCGATCGCGTCGACGACGTCCTCGCGGACGCGCTCGACCGCGGCCTCGAGGTCCGCGCCGAGGCCGTTGCTTTCGGGCTCGTAGGTGATGTCGATCGTCGCGGACGTGATCCCGTTTGCCGAACAGTCACGGACCGACTCGAGTTCGGCGTCGGTCAGGATCGGCGAGTCCAGCACGAGTTGGCGGGCGTGTTCGGGCGATTCGTCTAACAGGTTGCGCTGGAAGCCCAGCCGCGACTCCATCGAGGTGACGAGTTCCTCGCGGATGTAATCAAGCGGCGGGTTCGTAACCTGTGCGAACAGCTGTTTGAAGTAGGAAAACAGCGGTCGGTTGAACTCGGTCAGCACCGACAGCGGCGTGTCGTCGCCCATCGAGCCGACGGGGTCTTTCCCCTTCTGGGTCATCGGCTCGATCAGGTTCTCGAGTTCGTCGTGCGTGTAGCCGAACGCGGCCTGTTGGTCGCGCAGTGCCGAGATTTCCGTCTGTGGCGAACGATCGTTCGTGGTCCGAATGTCGTCCAGATGGACCTGTTCCTGGTCGACCCACTCGCCGTATCGGTCGTCGGTGAGGTCGTCGAAGACTTCCTCGTCGGGGATGACCCGCCCCTCCTCGGGATCGGCGAGGAAGAGCTGGCCGGGCTTGAGACGGCCACGTTCTTCGATTTTCCCGGGCTCGGTCTCGAGCGCGCCGGCCTCGCTGGCCATGATGAGCTGGTTGTCGGTCGTGACGTCGTACCGGCACGGGCGCAGTCCGTTACGGTCCAGCACCGCGCCGACACGTTCGCCGTCGGTCGCCGCCACGAGCGCGGGACCGTCCCACGGTTCGACCAGCGACGCGTGGAAGTCGTACCAGTCCTTCCGATCGGGATCCATCGCGTCGTCGCCCCGCCAGGCCTCGGGAACGAGCATTCGCAGGGCGTGTGCGAGGTCGCGACCGTCCTGCATCAGCAGTTCGAGGGCGTTGTCGACGCTTGCGGTGTCGGACTGGTCGGGATCGTCGATGATCGGCTTGACGGCCTCGAGATCGGAGAGGACGTCGCTCTCGATATCGGTCTCGCGGGCCCGCATCCAGTTGATGTTACCCTGAATGGTGTTGAACTCGCCGTTGTGGATGATGTTGCGGTACGGATGTGCGAGGTGCCACGCGCCGAGCGTGTTCGTCGAGAACCGCTCGTGGACCATCACGAACGTCGATTCCATCCGCTCGTCGGTGAGATCGGGATAGTAGGCGGGGACTTGGACGCCCTTGAGCAGCCCCTTGTAGACGACGGTCTTGGCATCCAGCGAGACGGCGTAGAACCGCTCTTTGTTCTCGATGTCGGCGTCCTCGACGGCGTTTTCCAGCGCGCGTCGAGCGACGTAGAGCCGGCGGTCGAAGTCGTCCTCGGAAAGATCGTCCTCGGGTGCGACGACGACCTGGAAAACGTCGGGTTCCGAGTCGACGGCCGTCCGGCCGAGATCGTCGTTGTTCGTCGGGACGTCGCGCCACTCGAGAACCTCGAGATCGTAGGTGTCGAAGGTGTCGGCAGCGAGATCGCGGAGTTGCTCGCGTGCCCGGTCGTCCTGCGGCAGAAAGAGCGAGCCGACGGCGTAGATCTCGGGGAGATCGGTCTCGAGGACACTCTCGAAGAACGAATCGGGCGTCTGGAGCATGATGCCGGCTCCGTCGCCGGTGTCTTTCTCCGCGCCGGTCGTCCCGCGGTGTTCGAGGTTTTCGAGCAGTTCGAGTCCGTCGGCGACGATGTCGTGGCCCCCGTCCCCATCGAGATCCATGACGACACCGACGCCGCAGTTCGACCGTGCGTCCGCGGGGTCGGCGAGCCCCTGTGAACGCTCGGTGGATGACTCCATATGTGGCTGTGACATACACCCCCGTAGCGGGAACAGATATAAGAGGCTAATCCATTATGGCTAAGTGTATTATAAACACATATAGATCAATATAAGGTATATGTAAACACCTTAGTTTCGACTACCGGTGCCGATTATCGGACGGGAAAACACGCAGTCGTCGGAGCGACGATCGAAATCCCGACCCGGAAACGCGAGTTCCCGGTGACGGGACGAAATGTCAGAGGCACGTAGTGTTCACCCACCAGAGTGAACACCACATCCATTGGAACGGTATCCTCCCCTAAGCAATCTTGGGCTAAAGAATTAGGTGTGCGTGAAACAGTCACCCGTGCAAACGGTCCGTCACAACGGATACTGGCGTCCCGGGGGGTGAGATGGATGCCGTCGCTGGAGTATGCCAGCTAGCTTACGAACCGCACCGTCATACGTGGGTCCCCACGAAACTGCGCCCGATCTCGAGCAGACGTCGAGTCCGTACAGCGGTGAAAAACGGAGATCGGCCGGGAGCGATCAGTACGACTTCGCGAAGTAGGCGATCTCGGCGGCGGGATCGCCACAGACACCACACTCGTCGTGGTCGGGTTCGGGTACCTCACCGCCCGACGACCCGCCCTCGTCCTCGAGGGGTTGCATGACGATCTCGGCGGCGATCTTCTCCTTGATGACCTCCTCGCAGGCCTCGTCGCCGCACCACGGCGTCTTCACGTAGCCGCCGTGTTTGCCGATCGTGCCGAGGATTTCCTCGGGGCTGTGGGCCTCGCGGACGTTGTCCTCGAGGGTTTCCTCGGCGGCCTCGTACAGTTTGTCGTAGATCTCCTCGAGATGCTCGTCGACGGCGTCGACGATCCCGTCGCGGTCCTCGACGGTCTCCTCGTTGTCCGGCCGGTGGACCAGCGTGGCCTCCTCGTCCTCGACCTCGTAGGGACCGATCTCCAGTCGGAGTGGCACGCCGTTGAGTTCGTGTTCGTTGAACTTGAAGCCGGGATTGCGCTCGTCCCGGTCGTCGAGTTCGACGCGGAAGCCGGCGTCCTCGAGGTCGTCGGCGATCCCCTCCGAGTACTCGAGGACCTCCTCCTTGGTGTCTTCCTGCCAGATCGGGACGATGACGACCTGCGTGGGCGCGACCGTCGGCGGCAGCACCAGCCCCTGATCGTCGGAGTGGGTCATGATGAGCGCCCCGAGCGCGCGCCAGGAGAGCCCCCACGAGGTGGTGTAGGCCGTCTGTTCCTCCTCGTCCTCGTCGACGAAGGAGATGTCGAAGGCCTCGGCGAAGCTCTGGCCGAGGTTGTGGCTGGTTGCGCCCTGGACGGACTTCCCGTCGGGCATCAGCGCCTCGACGGTCGTCGTGGTGTCCGCGCCGGGGAACTTGTCGTGTTCGGGCTTCTTGCCCCGCAGGACCGGGATCGCCAGCACGTCCTCGTAGACCCGCTCGTACTGGCCGAGACGGGTCCAGACCTCCTCCCACGCGCCCTCGTTGCTGGCGTGGGCGGTGTGGCCCTCCTGCCACATGAACTCCTTCGTGCGGAAGAACGGCTTCGTCTCCGTCGCCTCCCACCGGACGACCGAACACCACTGGTTGAGCCGCATCGGCAGATCGCGGTGGCTGCGCGTCCAGTCAGCCATAAACGGCGCGATGATCGACTCGCTCGTCGGTCGTACGGCGAGTCGTTCCTCGAGTTCCTCGTGGCCACCTTGAGTGACCCACGCGACCTCGGGGTCGAACCCTTCGACGATGTCTTTCTCCCGCTCGAGGAAGCTCTCGGGGATGAACATCGGGAAGTAGACGTTGTCGACGCCGGTCTCCTTGAACCAGCCGTCGAGCGAGTCCTGAATCGCCTCCCAGAGGGCGTAGCCGCGGGGCTTGGTGACGATAAAGCCGCCCATCGGTGCGTAGTCCGCGAGGTCGGCCTTCTGGACGACCTCGGCGTACCACTCGCCGGGCTTGTGCGATTTCGACTCGGTGATGCCGAGTTCCTGACTCTCGTCGCTCATTAGTACGACATGCAGTCAGCGCGGGCTTAAACCATGCGAAGAGCAACGCCCGCTGGCGGCCGCCGTTCGGGTCCGCGTACCGGAGGTGTTTTGTACCGATAGCCACTCGGTGGAGGTAGGCGGCACGGTCGGCCGGCCCCTTTCAGCCGTCGCGGTTTCCGTGGCGGTTCCGCTGTCCGACCTACACCGTCTCTCTAACACTCTCGAGCGCCAGCTATAGTAGCCGCTGACAGTCATTGCACACCTGATCGTCCGACAGCGTTGCGATCAGTGTGTGAATCGTTTCAGCGACTACTATATCGTACCTGCACCCACCACCGAACCGGTACCGGCGGGACCGCGGGCGACTCGAGCAGTCACGTCCGCCGACAGCAATCGGAGCGAAACACTCGGAAACCCTTGCTTCGTTTCATCCGGTTCTCACAGGTTTATGGACGCGACCGTCTTATAGGGGATCGACATGAAAGCAATCGAGGTCGACTCTTATGGCGACAGTGACGAACTATCGGTCGTCGACGTCCCGACACCCGAGCCCGGCGCGGGCGAGGTACGAATCGAAATCAAGGCCGCGGGCATCAACTTCGCGGACATCATGCAGCGACGGGGCCACTACCCGGACGGACCCGAAGCCCCCTACGTTCCCGGCATGGAGGCCGCGGGAACGGTCGACGCGGTCGGCGAGGGCGTCGACGATCTCTCGGTCGGCGACCGCGTCGTCGGCATGCTCGATACCGGTGGCTACGCCGAGTACGTCACCGCCCCAGCGGCCATGCTCTTTCCGGTCCCCGAGGCGATGAGCTTCGACGAGGCCGCCGGCTTCCCCGTCCAGTTCCTCACCGCTCACGCGAGTCTGTTCGAGTGGGGCGGTCTCGAGACGGACGAATCCGTCCTGATTCAGGCCGCCGCGGGCGGGGTCGGCACGGCCGCCGTCCAGTTGGCGTCGAACCACGGCGCGGAGGTCTTCGGCACCGCGAGTACACAGGAGAAACTCGACCTCGCGGCCGAGCTGGGCTGTGATCACCCGATCAACTACACCGAGACGGACTTCCGCGAGGTCGTCGAGGCCGAGACCGACGGCGAGGGCGTCGACCTCGTCTTAGAGAGCGTCGGCGACGACGTCTTCGATCGCAGCCTCGACGCGATGAGCCACTTCGGACGCATGGTCACCTACGGCGTGGCCAGCGGCGTTCCCGCAGAAGTGAGCAACCAGCGGCTGCTCTTCGAGAACAAGACGGTCAAGGGATTCCACCTCGGGCAGGCCACCATGCACGACCCGGACCGGGTCATGAAAGCGGTCCCCGAACTCACCGAAGGGTTCGCGAGCGGCAATCTCGAGGTTATTCTGGGCGAATCCTTCGCGCTCGAGGACGCCGCCGAGGCCCATCAGTACATCGAGGACCGGAAGAGTTCCGGGAAGATCGTGCTGAAACCCTAACTCGAGGGAAGAGACCACCGCGGATCGCGACAGACACACCGGCCGACGGCGGGAGTACGCTGTCGGTCGGTCGAGCAGCGTGTCCGGATTACTGCGTTTCGTCTTCTGTGAGCGACACACCCCACTCGAGGTCGTGATCGGTGAACTCGGCCTCGTCTAACGGTTCGCCGCCCTCGAACCGGAACTCGCCGGCGACCGTCTTCCCCTCGAGGACGCCGGGTAGCCAGAGGGAGTCGTCGTCCCACATCCGGTCGTAGGGCACGTCGTCGACGGAGACCCACTCCGGATATGCTTCCTCGGACGACGTGGGTTCGCCCTCGAACGATCGGGAGCGGTAGACGTGACAGAAGGTGTGAGCCTCACCGTCGAGCAGAAAGGTGAGTTCGCCGGCCTTCTCGAGGGCCCGGACCTCGAGGCCGACCTCTTCCTCGGTTTCGCGGACCGCGCACTCGCGGGGTGTCTCGCCGGGTTCGCGTTTCCCGCCGGGGCCGTTGTACCAGCCCTCACCCAGGCCGCGGCGTTTCTCGATGAGGAGGACCTCGTCGGCGTCGCCAGCCTCGCGGAGCGGAAAACACAGCGTCGCCTCGATCATACGCGGGGATTCGCTCGGAGGGTGAAAAGGGTGTACGCTCGCTTCGAGAGGATTCCCCGGGGCCTGGATAGATGTCAGCCCGAGGAATCGAGAAGGCTACTCTGCTATCGTGGCAACACGGAGTGACCACACCCTCCCCAGCCGATTCGTTCGCTCCTTTCAGTCGCTCACTCATCCCTCGCGCGAAGTCGAGCGACGGCTCGCATGACTCGCCGTCACTCAGCACGCGCCACTGCAGTACACCGGTAGAGAACGAGCCGACGGCTCACCCGTCGGCGTGAGAGAAGACGAACTCCCGGACCAGTTTCGCAGCCAGCGCAGCGGCCTGCCCGTCGTCGCGGTCGTTGACCTCGACCACGTCGAAGCCGCCGGCGTGGGGGGCGACTGCCCGAACGACGTCGCGGAGTTCGCGGGGCTCGAGCCCGAACGGTTCTTTCGTTCCCGTCCCCGGCGCGTAGCCGGGGTCGGCGGCGTCGATGTCGACGCTCAGGTAGACCTCGCGGTCCGCGAGTCGGCCGTCGGGCGTCCAGTCGCCCACGTCCTCGGGCGGGACGACGGTCACGTCGTCGTCGGCTGCTCGGTCCCACTCGCCCTCGCTGCCCGTGCGGACGCCGAGCAGGATGACCGCCTCGACCGAGTCGACGTCCTCGAGGATCCGCCGGGTGACGGCGGCATGTGAGAACCGCTCGCCGTCGTAGGCGTCGTACAGATCGAGGTGGGCGTCACAACAGACGACCACCTCGGGTTCGACGGCGCGGACGCCCGCGAGCGAGACGGTGTGTTCGCCGCCCAGCGTCAGCGGGACGGCGTCGTTCCAGACGGCCTCGCGGAGCGTACTCGTGAGGTACTCGAGATAGGCTTCAACGTCGTTCCACGCGCGGACGTCGCCGCGATCGACGACGCCCAGGTCGGAGAAGTGTTGGTCCGTCCGGTGATCGTAATCGTCGAACGGTTCGGCAAACGAACGGATCCGGTCGGGACCGAATCTGGTCCCCGGCTGAAAGGTCGTCGTGGCGTCCAGGGGCGCACCGACGACCACGAAGTTCGTGACTCCACGGTCGGCAGCGTCCGCCGCGTCGGTCACCTCGCCGTCGTCGGCCGCCCCGGGAAACATCAGACGATCTTTCGCTGGTCTTCCATCTCGAGGTATTCGATGTTCTCGTCGGGGGAGACATCGATGTCCTCGGGGACCCGCATCGTGATCGTCTCGTACGTTTCGAGGTCCATGACCTGCATGTCCGAGCCGTCGACGGAGACGACCTGCCCGTTTTTGCGCTCGATGATCGGGACCCAGATCTTCGCGTCGACGGGCTGGGAGAGCGAGCGTTTCTTACCGTCGAAGACGCCCTCGGCCTCGACGCGGGCCTTGGCGCTGCCGTGTTTGCCCGGCTTGGCCGTCGAGTAGGCGTTGATCTTACACGGTGTGTCCTCGATCATGACGTAGCTGCCTTCCTGGAGATCGCGAACTTCGGTCTGCTGTTTCGCCATGTCCCGGCGTAATCAATCGACGTGCATAAACCGTTTGGAATGGCCGCTGGCGTGCGTTCGATGTGCTAACAGGGCCGGTCGGGTTCGTCGCGAACGGCCGTTCCGCCCGACAGTGGGTCAGGAGCCGACGGCCAGTATCGGCATGGAACCGCCGGCCGTATCGCGGCCCGGGCGGTGTCTCGCTGGCTGCCGGAACCGCATCTATTTTTGAGGAGGATCAGAAACCGAACGAGTGTCCGGGTAAAAAACTCACATCCAGGCTGGACCGCACGCTCACATCCATCCAGTCCAACCCGGACATCTTCGATTGCGGTCACACGAGTAAAGTGTTGCTGGCCGACCAGTTGGGGACTCGAGCGTCGATCGATCCAGCGCCCGCTCAGCCGTCGAACGCTGAGCCGAACCCGACGGCATCGGTCGCGGGCTCGAGCGGGCTCGCCGGCAGTCCGTCCGCGACCCCGGGATCGTTGTACGCTCGTGGCGCGATGTCGTTGGGTCCGTCGGGATAGCCGACCGCGGCCAGCGTCTGGAGCTGAGCGCGACCAACCCCGAGTTCGAACTGGCCGCCGCCGTAACACCTGATGTCGCGGTCGTCGCAGTAGCGCAGCGTCTCGCACAGCGACTCGAGCGAGCCGAATCGCGAGGGTTTGATGTTGAGCCAGTCGGGCTCCCAGGGCAGCGCCTCGACGTCCGCGACGCCGTGGATCGGCGCGTCCCACGAGACCCGCGCTCGGACCTCGGGATCGTCGAACAGCGGTCTCGTCTCGTCGGTCAGGTCGGGGTCCTCGATGACGGCCTCGGGGAACGACTCGAGGACGCGTTCGTACAGTTCGGGATCGGCCGGCACGTCGACGTCGGTCCCCTCATAGTGGCCCTTCAGGTCGAGGATGCGGACGGCGTCGGTCCCGACCGTCTCGTCGATCGCGTCGACGAGGCCCGCGTCCCACTCGGGGGTCGGGTCGAGCTTGAACTCGAGGTCCGGGATCCGATCGCGCAGTCCCGCGAGCCGGTCGGCCGTCGGCGGATCGCCCAGCCGGGTGCTGGCGACGAACCGGACGGGATCGAGGCTGCGATCGAGAACGCTCCCGAGGTCGGTCTCTGCCTGCCGGAGTGCGAGGTCCAGTGCAGCGCTCTCGACCCCCCAGCGCCGGTAGTTGCGGAAGACCTCGCGGTCCGGCGCGCCGCCGGGGAACAGGTCGAGGTCGGCGAGCCGGTCGGCAAAGGAGTCGAACGTGTACTCGCCGGTGAGATCCGGCAGCCCGGTCTCGGCCAGCCGGTCGTGATCGGCGGTCTCGTAGGTGACGTCCTCGCCGCGTCCCGTGACCGTCCCGTCCCCGTCCGGCGTGGGCCCTGACAGCGAGATCACCGTCGTTACCCGGGTGAAATCGCTCGTGGTCTCGCGCTCGAGGCGGGCAGTCGAAACGTCGTCGATCGACAATGAGAGGTCGGCGATCCGATCGTACTCCATACCGACCCGACGACAGCAAGCCCCAAGAGCGTTTGCGGTCCCGCTACTCGTTGCCGCGGCGCTGGCGGAGGTTCTGGCGGGTAAACTGCGGTCGGGCACCGATCCCCTTGGCCGAGCGGAACGACCGGTAGAGCTGGATCAGCACGATGATCGAGAAGACCGCCGCGACGACCGAGGCCCGCGGGGCCTCGAGGGCGTATAAGACGCCCATCGAGAACAGCGACATCGTCAGGAGCATGCCGTAGACGAGCCGCTTGGCGAGGTTCTCGAAGACGTTCGACTCGTCCTCGACGCCGATCCGGACGTAGAGGTCGTCGCGATCGAGCCGGTCGAGGGCCCGCTCGGCCTTGGGGGTGATCCGGGTCAGGGATTGGCCGGTCCGCCGGAGTTGGTCGCCCGTCTCGTCGATGTACTGTCGGATGGACTCCTCGCGGTAGCCCTGTTCGGTCAGATAGTCGGTCGCGACGGAGATGAAATCGAAGTCCTCGTCTAAGGTCACGCAGACGCCCTCGACGACGGTCGCGACCCGAAGGACGAGCGCGAGGTTCTTCGGGAGCCGCAGCGGGAACTCGTAGATCGAGTCCTCGACCTGCCCGACGATCTGATTGACCCGGTACTGCTCGACGTCCTCGCCGCGGGCGTCCTGGATGGCGATCTCCATGACTTCGGCCATCACGCCCCGATCGGCCTCCGGCGAGAGCGTCCCGATCTCGACCAAGGCGTCGAGGATGCCGTCGATGTCCTGGTTGGCGACGGCGATATAGAAGTCGACGATCTTCTCCTGAACGAACGGATCGACCCGGCCCGACATCCCGAAGTCGTAGAAGACGATCCGCCCGTCGTCGGTCACCGCGAGGTTGCCGGGGTGGGGATCGGCGTGAAAGACCCCGTCGTCCATGATCATCTGCAGGTAGGACCGTTCCAGGTTCTCCGCGACGCGCGTCCGGTCGATCCCCCGGCGCTCGAGTTCGTCGACGTCGTTGATCTTCGTCCCCTCGACGTACTCCATGGTCAGCACGCGGGGGCCGGAGTGGCTCTCGATCACGTCGGGGATGAGAAAGCGGTCGTCGTCCGCGAAGTTCGCCCGGATCTCGGTGAGCATCTCGGCCTCGCGCTCGTAGTCCATCTCCTCGCGGATCGTCTTCGAGAACTCCTCGGCTAAGTTCTCCAGCGAGAACGACCGGGCGTCGTCGACGAAATACAGCAGGATCGGTAAGGACCACTTGATCACCCGCAGGTCCGCCCGAACGAGCGACTCGATGTTCGGTCGCCGGATCTTCACTGCCACGTCGTGGCCGTCGCCACTGCCACTGCGCCCCCGTGCGCGCTCGCTCTCGGGGTCGAGCCGCGCGCGGTAGACCTGTCCCAGACTCGCGCCGCTGATCGGTTCGGTGTCGAACTCGGCGAAGCGCTCGTCGACCGGCCCGAGTTCGTCCTCGAGGACGCTTTTCGCCTCGTCCCAGTCGGCCGGCGGCACGTCGTCTTGCAGCGACGCGAGGACGTCGACGTACGACGGCGGGAGGATGTCGGGCCGGGTCGAGAGCAACTGCCCCAATTTGATGAACGTCGGCCCAAGCGTCAACAGCGACTCGAGCAACACCTCGGCCCGGTGGCGATGGGTCTCGGGATCGACTTGCCGCCGGCGACCGAACAGCAGGAACCGCCGCCGGTCACGGGCGTAGGCCAGCAACAGCGGAAGGAACTGCCAAGCGACGATGACGAACCGCTTGTATGCACGGAGGGAAGCCAGCCTCTGTCACCCCGTTTGGGCGTCTTCGTCGACGACATCGATCGTCGTCTCCTCGCCGGCCCCGCGTTTCGGGAGCGTCAACTCGAGGACGCCCCGGTCGACCGTCGCCTCGCCGCCGGCGTCGGAGGCGTCGTCGGGCAGCGGGAGGTCCACCTCGAGAAACAGCGACCGGTTCTCCTCGAGATAGCGGTAGTCGCCGGCGGGGTCTTTCTCCCGTTGGGCGTCGATGGAGACCCGACCGTCCTCGATCGCGACCTCGAGCGACTCGGCGGAGACTCCCGGGACGTCGAGGACGAGGAGGTAGGCCTCCTCGCTCTCGAGCAGATCGAAGAAGACGTCGTCGGAGAGATCCCGCAACGCGTCGCGGAGCGCTGACATAGATACCGGTTTGAACGCCGATACGAAAAAGGCCGCGGTCGCGGCGATCCGTCGCCTCCGCGAATGTGCGCCGATACGCTCCGGGGACGAGTTGCACCGATGTCTCTCACGGCGGGAGACAGTCACGATTCGGACGATGACGGAGAATCGCCGGCGGTGGCGCGCGCTGTCGGCCGACCGAGCGCTAGCGAGGACGGCCGAGAACATTGCGCGAGGGATGAGTGAGCGACTGAAAGGAGCGAACGAATCGGCTGGGGAGGGCGAGGAAATCCCTGTTGCCACGATAGCAGGATGGTTCTCTCTCCAGTCGACTATCTATTCTTCAAACAGCGAGAGAATCCCGCCGTTCACGGCGGGCGTGAATCGCGTCACTCGACTACTCAGTCTACCGTCGTCGACCGGTCCGAAACCCCAACGCTTAGTACGCACCGAATCGTACGTATTCCCAAGGGTTACGTCGGCTTTCGGCACTTGCGCGGAAGTACGAGACGCGCTGAAACCAACGTCCTGGGTTTTCCGGGGCGAAGGTTCCCACGGTCGGATGGACCACGGTTCATCGGATGCGGGGTTCGCGTCGTTCGCGAGTACGGTAAACCGACCCACTGGGCGGCTAAGTGTGACCGAACCGTCGATGCCGCGAGGCATGACCGCTTGGGTGAGAGACGCTCTGAGAAACCGAGCGTCGATGACACGCTTGCGGATGGGAGTACACGTGGCGGTGCCACAGGACGCTCCCGATCGAGGAACGAAACCCGTTCCACCGACCTCGGGAGAGACAGTCCTGAAACCTGCTCGGCAACAGGCCGGGTTTCCTCGTGCTGGGGAAGCCCCGTCGTTTACGACGGGGAGGACGTCACTGAACAGTCGTCGAGACGAGAGCGGGGGACTCTGACGCCAAATTCGACCTCGAGTCGGACGGAGAGACGACGGCTTCCCCCACGCTTTTGGCCTCCGACGACCCGATTCAGGGTATGGAAGGAGCCGACCGCGAGCGCACGGAGGCCGGGTTCAAGGTTCGAACGCCGGTCGACGAGGCGCGCCGGATTTTGCAGGAGGCGGTCGTGGGGGACGGCGAGGAGGGAGACGTACCCTGCGGAACCGAGACCGTCGATGTCGATCGCGCGGACGGCCGCGTCCTCGCCGCACCCGTCGAATCGGCCTGCAACGTCCCCCACTACGAACGGGCGGCGATGGACGGCTACGCCGTCCGGGCTGCCGACACCTTCGGGGCCAGCGAGCGCTCGCCGGAAGTGCTGCGGATCGCAGCCCCGGACGGCGAGGGCGACCACGCCACCGCCGACCGCATCGAGCCGGATACGGCCGCGCGGGTCCACACCGGCAGTGCGCTCCCCGAGGGGGCCGACGCCGTCGTCATGATCGAACGGGTCACGGAACGCGAGTCGGTCGGCGAACTCGAGGTCGAAGACGCCCTCGCGGAGGGGGAAAACGTCGCGCCGGTCGGCGAGGACGTCGAGGAGGGCCAGCACCTCTACGACGCGGGCCACCGGCTCCGGCCGTCGGACCTCGGCCTCCTTCGCTCGGCGGGCTACGGCAGCGTCGCGGTCGCCCAACAGCCGACGGTCGGCGTCGTTCCGACAGGCGAGGAACTCGTCGCGGGGGATCCCGGCCCCGGCGAAGTGATCGAGACCAACGGGCTGACCGTCTCGCGGCTGGCCCAGCGCTGGGGGGCCCGCGCGACCTACCGCGACGTAGTCACCGACGACCCCGAGTCGCTGCGCGTGGCGATCCAGCGCGATCTGACCAAAGACGTCGTCGTCACCACCGGCGGCTCGAGCGTCGGCGAGCGCGACCTCCTGCCGGAGGTGATCGACGATCTCGGCGAGGTACTCGTCCACGGCGTCGGGCTCAAGCCCGGCCACCCGGTCTGTCTGGGGATCGTCCAGGACACCCCCGTCCTCGCGCTGCCGGGGTATCCCGTCGCCTGCATCGTCAACGCCGTCCAGTTCCTGCGGCCGGTCCTGCGGTGGCTCGAGGGCACCGAGCCCGACCCCCACCCGGAGACGCGGGCCCGCCTCGAGCGCAAGATTCCCAGCGAACCCGGCACCCGGACGTTCGCGCGGGTACGACTCGAGGAACGCGGGGGCGACGACTTCGGCCCCGACGAGCCCCACTACGAGGCGATCCCGACGCGAGCGAGCGGGTCGGGCGTCCTCTCGAGCGTCGCCTTGGCCGACGGCTGGGTGGTCGTCGACGACGACCGCGAGGGGATTCCGGCCGGCGAGACGGTCGCGGTCGAAGACTGGGAAGCGCACCCGTAGCGGTGTGGCGATCGGTCACTGCAGCGCGTGTCGAACCGCGTCCCCCAGCGCGTTGACGCGGGCGACGTGTTCGTACGAGCCGTCCCGGACCCCGTTGGTCACGTAGGCGAAGCCGACGTTCGCCTCGGGGTCGGCCCAGCCGACGCTGCTGCCCAGCCCCGCATGGCCGAAGACGTGTTTCGGCGAGAGCGTGCCGTAGGGCGCGACCGTCGTCCCGCCCTTCCAGAAGCCCAGCGCGAACCGGCCCTCGCGGCCGATCGTCCCGTCGGCCTCGGTCTCGGCCTGTACCTGCGTCATCCGCTTGACCGTCTCGGACTCGAGCAGTTGCGTCCCCTCGAGTTCGCCGCCGTTGGCCAGGCAGGCGTAAAAGCGAGCCATGTCGCCGGCGGTGCCGATCCCGTTGGCGGCAGGGATCACCGCGCGGTGGACCTCCTCGGAGTTGAACGGTGCTGCGACCTCGGCGTTCTTTCCGAGCCCCTCGTCGGGATCGCGACAGCGGTCGAACGGCTCGAAGCCGACCAGCGTCGCGACGTCGTCGTCCTCGTCGTCGCGCAGGCCGATCCCGGTGTCGGCCAGTCCGAGCGGGTCGAAGACCCGCTCTCGAGCGGCCGTCTCGATCGGCGTTCCCGACACCCGACGGACGAGTTCGCCGACCAGCCAGCCGAACGTCAGCGCGTGGTAGGCCGGCGTTTCGCCGGGTGTGAAGTTCGGCTCCATCGCCTCGAGTTTCTCGACGACGGCGCCCCAGTCGCCCCAGAGGTCGGGCCGGTCGTCGATCTCGCCGCGGTTGAGTCCCGACGTGTGACTGAGTACCTGCCGGACGGTGATTTCGGCCTTTTCGGTCCCCTCGTCGGCGAACTCGGGCCAGTGGTCGACGACCCGGTCGTCGTAGGCGAGTTCCCCTTCCTCGACCAGCGAGTGCAGCGTCACCGCCGCGTAGGGCTTCGTACTCGAGAAGAGAACGTGTCGCGTCTCGCGGGTCTCCTCGGGGCCGTCAGGCGCTTCGACGCCGCCGGCGAGATCGATCACCGGTTCGCCGTCGACGTAGACGGCGAGTTGGGCCCCGTGATGGAGTCCGGCCTCGAGATGACGATCGAAGAGATCGGCGATGCGCTCGCGATCCGTGTCGGAAATCCGTGACATGGCACGGTACTCTCGGGGCGGACGCTTAATCGTTGTCGTATGAGAACATATCGCGGGCATTCGTCCGCGGGTCGACCGACGTTTTTAGCCGCGGCGCGCGAATGGCCGGTATGAACCGCAAGGAGTTCCGCGATCTCGCCACCCCCGACGAAGCGCGGGCGGCGATCGACTCGCTGTCCCTCGAGGGCGGCGTCGAACGCGTCGCGCTCGAAGACGCCCGCGGCCGGATTCTCGTGGCGCGACTCGACGCCGAACTCGACGTCCCCGGCTTCGACCGGGCGAGTCTGGACGGCTACGCGCTCCGGGCCCGGGACACGTTCGGCGCGGACGAGGCCGATCCCGCGCGCCTCGAGATCGTCGGCGAGGTCCACGCCGGCGCGAAACCGGACGTGGCGCTCGAAGAGGGTCAAGCGGCCGAAATCTCGACCGGTGCGGTAATGCCCGACGGGGCCGACGCGATGGTCCCGGTGGAGCGAACCGATACGGAGGCAGACGGGAGCGAAGTCCTGATCCGCACCTCGGTCGCGCCCGGCGACAACGTCATGTTCGCCGGCGCGGACGTGGCCGCCGGCGAGCGCGCGCTCGGGCCCGGGACGACGATCACGCCGCGAGACATCGGCCTGCTGTCAGCGCTGGGCATCGACGAAGTGCCGGTTCGGGCGAAACCAACGGTCGGCATCGTCTCGACCGGCGACGAACTCGTGCGGCCGGGCGAGGCCCTCGAGAGTTCGCGCGGCGAGATCTACGACGTCAACAGCTACACGATCGCCGCGGGGGTCGAGGATTCGGGCGGCGAGGCCGTACTCTACCCCCACGCCGGCGACGAGCAATCGGAGATGGAGGAGATCCTGCGGACCGCGGCCGACGAGTGCGACCTCGTCCTCTCCTCGGGGTCGACCAGCGCGAGCGCGGTCGACGTCATCTACCGGGTCATCGAGGAGCAGGGCGAGTTGCTACTCCACGGCGTGAGCATCAAGCCGGGAAAGCCGATGCTGATCGGGCGGTTGGACGACTCCGCCTACGTCGGCCTTCCGGGCTATCCCGTCTCCGCGATGATGGTTTTCCGGACCTTCGTCGCGCCGGCGATCCGCGAGGCCGCCGGCGTGCCGGAACCCGCCGCCGCGACCGTTTCGGGGCGGCTGGCGCGGCAGGAACGCTACGAAGAGGGTCGTCATCGACTCATGCCGGTCGGTCTGGTCGAGAGCGGCGACGGCGAGACCCTCGTCTACCCCGTCGACAAGGGCAGCGGCGCGACCACCAGCCTCGCCGACGCCGACGGCCTCGTCGAGGTCGGCCCCGAGACCGACTACCTCGAGAAAGGCGAACCCGTCACAGTCACGCTGTTCTCGCCGGACGTCCGGCCGCCGACGCTGTTCGCCGTCGGCGAGGACGACCCGGCGTTCTCGCGGCTCCTCGACGGCCTCGAGAACCCCCGCTATCTCTCGGTGGGCAGCCGCCCTGGCCTGCGGCGGCTCCGGGACGGCGTCCCCGACGCGGCCGTCGTCGCGGGCCCCGTCGAACCCGAGTTCGAAGCGGTCGAACTCGGTCGCTGGGAGCGCGAGTGGGGGCTGGTCGTTCCCGCCGGCAACCCCGCCGAACTCGAGGGGCTGGCCGATCTGGTCGATCGCGACCTGCGCTTTATCAATCGGACGACCGACTCCGGGCTGCGCTCGAGCCTCGGCGCGGCGGTAGCCGATCTCGCCGACGAGCGGGGCGTCGACCGCCACGACATCGTCGACGCCATCGACGGCTTCGATCTGGGGCTGCGCGCCCACGAGAGCCCCGCCCGGAAGGTCATCGCGGGCGATGCCGACGCCGGGCTGGGCCTGCGCGAGACCGCCGACCGGCTCGATATCGGGTTCGTCCCCCTCGGCGAGCAGTCGGTGTTTGTGCTGGCGAACCCCGATCGGACCGAGAAGGAAGGGGTTCGGGAACTCGAGGCAGCGCTTTCGGACGCGCCGTAAGCGGACGCTGGCAGCTACGACTCGACCGGAGGGGACTGTTCGCGAACGAACAGCAGCAGCGAGAGGAGAGCGAACGCCGTCGCGATGAGTCCCGTCAGGATGCCGACGAGGGGATACGGCGTGCCACTCAGCAGCCATAGGACGCCGAGATAGACCGCGAGCCCCGCGCCGAGTAGATAGAGGACCGGGTGCCAGTATCGCGTGACGTAGACGGCCGGACCGACGAGAAGCGCCGCGCCGATGAGCAGGAACTGGCGGGCGTCGTCGGGCGACACCGATGGCGCGAGAGTGGCCAGATACAGGTGAACCGCAGCCAGTCCGAGACACGACAGCAGGAACCCCCACGCGATCGGATCCCCGTCGACTCGCGATGCAGCCGTCATTCCAGTCGTGATAGATGTACGGCAGGGATATAGTAGCCACTGAAACGATTCTCACACTGACCGCGACGCTGTCGTGCGATCAGGTGCGTAATGACGTTCAGTGGCTACTATGACGGTTTCTGACGGAGGGGCGGCGCGACATCGGCGTCTGACCGGCGTTCGGTATCCCCGACGGCGGCGGTCTGCGATCCATCGAGCCCGCCGTTTTTGACCGCTCGCTCCCTACGGGAGATCATGCGAACCGTCACGACGCTGCCCTCGGCCACCGAAATCGTCGCCGCGCTCGGTCGCGAGCCGGTCGGCGTCTCCCACGAGTGCGACTACCCCCCGGCGGCCGCGGACGCCCCCGCGATCACCCGCTCCCGGCTCGAGGTCGACGAGTCGGCCTCGAGCGGCGATATCGACCGGCAAGTCAGAGAGACCGCTGACACCGAGGCCGGCGTCTACGACGTCGACGTCGAGACCCTCGACGACCTCGAGCCCGACGCCGTCGTCACGCAGGGGATGTGTGACGTCTGTGCGGTCGACGAAGCAGTGATCGAAGACGCCGTCGCGCGCATCGATGCGAGTCCCGAGATCGTCCCGACCGACCCCCACAGCGTCGGCGACGTCCTCGACGATATCGAACGGATCGGCACGGCGATCGACCGCCGGCAGCAGGCCAGCGAGTTGCGAACCGATCTCGAGGCCCGGCTCGAGGCGGTCCGGGAGCGGACGGCGGAGATCCCGCCCGAAGACCGCCCGCGGGTGGCGATCCTCGACTGGACCGACCCCGCCATGGTCGCGGGCCACTGGACGGCCGAACTCGTCGACTGGGCCGGCGGCGAGTACGGGCTGGCTGACGCCGGCGAGCGCTCACGCCCTCGGGAATGGGACGAGATTCGGGCGTACGACCCCGAGGTGCTGATCGTTGCGCCCTGTGGGTTCGGCCTCGAGCAAATCGGGCGGAACGCGACGGACCTCACCGAGCGCGAGGGCTGGGCGGAGCTGACGGCGGTCCGGGAGGGACGGGTCTGGGCGATGGACGGCGACCACTACCTCAATCGGCCCGGCCCGCGGCTGGTCGACACCCTCGAGGCGCTGGCACCGATCGTCCACCCCGGGCGATTCGACGGCCCCGACCCGGAGGTCGCGGTGCCGTTCGACGACCTCGAGGGGGTCACACCGGCGGGCGAGCGCGAGTCCGCCGAAACCGAGTCCCGTGCCGAGGTCGACTCGGGACCGTGATCGTCCTACCGACTGGAATTCGGGAGACGATCCTCGAGCGCGCCCGCGACGGAACGCCTGAGGAGATCTGTGGCGTCCTCGGCGGCGCGTACGACCCCGACGGCCGGAGCCGCGTGGCGTCGCAGTACCCGGCCGGGAACGTCGCCGACGATCCGCGGACCAGATACGAGATCGATCCGGAGCAACAGCTGCGGCTTTTCGACCGGCTCGAGGACCGCGGCGAGGCGATCGTCGGCTTCTATCACTCCCATCCCCGCGGCCCGCCGCGGCCGAGTGCGACCGACGCCGCGAACGCGACCTGGCCCGATCGGTCGTACGTGATCGTCTCGCTCGAGCCCCTCGAGACCGGGTCGTGGCGCTGGCGGACGGGGGGCGACGGAGCCGACGCTCCCGGCGATCGGTTCGAGCGAGAGCAAGTCGTCGTCGAGTGACCCGGTCCGTCTGCGGGGTCAGTCGTCCTCGAGTTCGTCGGCCCGTTCGCGGGCCTCGACAGCCCGCTCGCGGAACTCCTCGATCCGCTGGCTCAGCTTCTTCCCGGCGGTGTAGGCGAACTCGTCGGGCATCATCCCGTAGTCGATCTCGAGGGTGATCATCGTGTCACAGCCCTCGACGATCTCGGGGGCCCAACTGCCCTGTGCCAGTTTCGACTCGTCGGTGACGATCGCCTCGCCGTCCTCGACGTCGATAAAGGCCGAGACGATGTTCCAGATGTTCGGATTGCTCGAGCTGACCTCGTCGAACAGGCCCTCGAGACGCGACCCTTTGATGTCCTCGTCGCGCAACTCTTCGAGGAGGTCCTCGAGGGCGTCGGCGATCTCCTCGTCGCGGGCGGCCCGCTCGCGGAGGTCGGCGGGCGAGTCGTCGGTGTCGTCGCGCGTCATCGCTGTCCCCCCGTCTCGTCGGTGGCGGCGATCATGGACGATGGTATCGGCTTCGGCACCGTAAACGTACGCTTCCGTGCTGAGATCGTATCGTGGAGTCGGTGCTTCAAGCGAAAAGTCGACCGAACACTCCGCTCTCGGTACAGACGACAACAGCAGGGAGCGCGCTGCTATCGTGGCACCACGGAGCGGCCACACCCTCCCCAACCGATTCACTCGCTCCCTTCAGTCGCTCGCTCATCCACTGGAAGATGCGGAGCATCTTCCAAGCAGTCGCTCGTTTCACTCGCGACGACCCCGCACGAGGTTATCGACCGCTCTCGCTAGCGCTCGATCGGCAGACAGCGCGCGCCACCGCACGTTCTGAAGAACCAAAGCTACGAGGCGTTCTCGAGGACACCGCTCACCCACAGCCGGTTCGGATCCGCCGTCTCGTCCATCCACTCGATCAGCCGCTCGCGCATTTCCCTCCGGGCGTTCGCGTAGTCGGGGTGATCGATCAGGTTCTGCAGTTCGGCGGGATCGGCCTCGAGGTCGTACAGTTCGTCGATATCGGGACCGTTGTAGACGTACTTGTACGCCGCCGTCCGGACCATCCGCTGGCTGTAGAGGCCGAACTCGTCGCCGTGGTACTGGGCGAACGTCGAGTCGCGCCACTCGAGGTCGGCGGGCGGCTCGCCCCCGTTCTCGAGCAGCGGGACCAGGCTCCGCGAGTCGAAGCTCTCCGGAACGGGTACCTCGGCGATCTCGAGGACCGTCGCCGCGAGGTCGTGGAGGTGGACGGGTGCCTCGGCGGTCGCGCCGTCGGTGACGCCGGGCCAGCGGATCTGCAGCGGGATCCGATAGGTATCGTCGTACATCAACGGCCCCTTGTTGAACTGGCGGTGGCTCCCGGCGAAGTCCCCGTGATCGGAGGCGTGGACGACGACGGTCTCGTCGGCCAGTCCGTGGTCGTCGAGGGCCCCGAGGACCCGCTCGAGTTGGTGATCGATCATCGTGAGAAACCCCCAGTACTTCGCGAGCGCCTCGGCCCACAGCTCCCAGTCGAAGTCCGCAACGCCGCGGTAGGCGAGGTAGTTCTCGTGGACGCGCGGTTTCCCGTCGTAGGTCTCCGCGTAGCTGTCGGGTGGCTCGATGTCGTCGGGATCGTACATCGAGGCGTAGGGTTCCGGGACGACGTAGGGGTGGTGGGGCCCGTAGAAATCCGTTCGGTGGAAGAACGGGCCGTCCCGGTCGCCGTCGGCGTGGGACTCGATCGCGTCGATCGTCCGCTCGGCGAGGAAGTACGCACGCGTCTCCTCGACGTCGATGGGGGACTTCGCGGCGACAAACGTCCCGTTTTCGCCGTCTCTTGGATCCTCGCCGGTGTAGATCGCCTCCTCGAGAGCGGCCTCACCGACGGGCGTGCCACGCTCCCTGCGGTACTCGCGAAACGCCTCGTCGATGTCGTCGTGGTGCGTGTCGCTCCCGCCGAGATACGAGAAGCCGAAGTCGGCCGGCGTCCGCTCGCGACCGACGTGCCACTTGCCCGTGTAGGTCAGGTCGTAGCCGGCCGCAACGAGTTCCTCCGAGAACGTCGGCAGCTCGTCGGGGAGATCCTCCCGGATTGCGTCGGGCTCGTGGCAGTTGTTCAACATCCCGTGGCCGTGGGGGAACTGCCCCGTCAGCAGCGACGCACGAGCGCTCGAGCAGATGCTGATCGGGGTCACCGCCCGCTCGAAGCGGACCCCCTCGCTCGAGAGCGAGTCGATCGCCTCGGTCTCGACCGGCGGTCCGTCGGGCGCGCTGGCGTCGTATCGCTCCTGATCGGTGAGGACGAACAGGACGTTCGGGCGGGAGTCGGAGTCGGCCATCGACCGTCGTACACCCCGGTCGCAGTTAATGGTGGGACCTGCGGCGGCTCTCGGCGACTCGCGCGGCTGCCGTTATAAGACGCAACCGCGTGAACCCCACCGCTCATTGGGCTGCCCTTCGAGGGACCGCACGTGCCGAGCGCGTACTGCGACGAGTGCGGGTGGGAGTATCGGACCGACGGGGCGGACGGGGAACTCAGCCGGGCGATGATCGACCACTTCGTCGAGACCGGTCACTCGCCGGTCGAGCGCCGCGACGCGGACAATCGCCCCGAAAACGACGGTGATAGTCGGGGAGCCAAAGCACAGTCGGCAGGGCGGCCGGAGTCGGGAACGGAAGCACAGCGGCCGAACCGCGAGTGAGTCAGGCGAGGTCCTCGAACGTCGGTCGCTCGCGGTCGCCGGGGAACTCGTCGACGGGGACCTGCGTCTGGTCACCCGATTCCATATCCTTGATCGTCACCTCGTCGTTCTCGAGGTCCTGTTCGCCGACGATGACGACCGTCTCGGCGTTGATCGAGTCGGCGTAGTCCAGTTGGGCACCGAACGACCGGCCCGCGATGTCCGTCTCGACGACGTGGCCACGATCGCGCAGTTCGCCGACGATCCGGGCCGCTTCGGCGCGCGTGTCTCCGATCTGGAGGACGTAGTAGTCGGTCGTCACGTCTTCTTCGGGCCAGACGCCGGCCCGTTGGCAGAGCAACGCGAGCGTCGCGTGGCCCGGCGCGACGCCGACCGCCGGCGTCGGCTGGCCGCCGAAGCTCTCGATGAGGTCGTCGTAGCGCCCGCCCCCGAAGATCGATCGCGACACCTCGCCCGCAGAGTCGAAACACTCGAAGACGACGCCCGTGTAGTAGTCCAGCCCGCGGGCCGTCTCGAGCGAGATCGTACAGTACTCCCGGGCACCGAAGTCCTCGGCCGCGTCCAGTACGTTCTGTAGGTTCTCGACCGCTGCGGTCACACGCTCGGTCCCCGCGAACGCCTCGACTTCCTCGAGGTCGCCGGCCGCGATGAGGTCGCCGAACTCGGCTGCCTGATCCGCCGACAGGCCTGCGTCGATCAGCAGGTCGTGGTATTCCGCCCGCGAGAGCTTGTCCGATTTGTCGACCGCGCGGATCGCCGCCTCGGTGTCGACCTCGGTATCGTAGCTCTCGAGGACGCCCCCGAGGATGTCCCGGTGGGAGATCCGGAACTCGAAGTGGTCGCCGGTCAGCCCCAGCCCGGTCAGGGCGTCGGCGGCCCACGCAAGGATCTCGGCGTCGGCCGTCGGCTCCGACGAGCCGAAGATGTCGACGTTGGTCTGGTAGAACTCGCGGTAGCGGCCCTGCTGGACCTGCTCGTAGCGCCAGAACGGCCGCGTGGAGACCCACTTGATCGGCTTCGAGAGTTCCTGCTGTTTCGCGACGACCATCCGGGCGACGGTCGGCGTCAGCTCCGGCGTCAGCGTGACGTGGCGACCGCTCTGATCCTCGAAGGCGTAGAGTTCGTCGACGATGTCGTCGCCGCTCTTGTCCGTCCACATCTCGGCGCGTTCCAGCGCCGGCGTCCCGATCTCGCGAAAGCCGTACTCGCGGGCAGTGTCCTCCAGCACGTCGACGGCCTCCCGTCTGGCGGCCATCTCGCCGGGGTAGAAGTCACGAAAGCCCTTGATCCGGTCGTACATGGATATCCGTTCGGGGACGCCGAACTTCTATCCTTTCGTTCCGCTCTCGCGGCGCTCGCGGTCGCCACCCGTTTGCGTCGGCGCTGCTTCCCTTCGTTCCACCAGTCCCGTTCCGAGCCCATCCCGTCGATCGATGTCGACCTGCACCCGACACCGACTGTGCAACGCGTCGCCGACACCCACGGCTGGCAGGTGACGATTACCGAAAGCGAGGCCGTCGGGGCCCGGTTCGAGTTCGCGCGCGGCGGGTAGGGACCGGAGCGACACCGCCGTCAGCGGATGTTCGTCACGTACGTCTGATCGTGATCGGGGAAGTAGTCCGCGATCGCCGCCCGCCCCTCCTCCTCGGCGATGAGCGCCCGGAGTTCCGCCTCGTAGTCGGCCCGATCGATCTCCTCGCTCGGACCGGCCGTCACGTCCAGTCGGTCGTCGACGAGCCGGTCGACGGCCGAGCGACCGAAGCCCGACAGCGGGGCGATGTAATCGATGTCGTGGCGGTCCTCGAGGCTCTGGGCCTGTGCCCGCGAGACGGTCGGCACGCGGTCGTCCCGGCGGGTGCCGTCGGCGATGGCGTCGAACTCCCGTGTCGCCAGTCGCTCCAAGGCATGCTGGTGGACGTGCTGGATGCCGTTTCGCGGGAACCCGTCCTCGCGGATGCGATCGACGGCTTCGCGGGCGACGTCGGGATCACACTCGAGGCGTTCGAAGGCAAAGCCCGCGGACTCGGCCGTCTCGCGGGCGTGTTGCCAGTCGTCGCTGATCCCGAAGTGGGCCGTCAGTAGCGTCACGTCGTAGAACTCCTCGAGCAAGAGTGCGGCCAGCGTCGAGTCCTTGCCGCCGCTGTAGAGCAGTCCGAGCTCCATCACCGGCGCTGGATGTCGAAGCTCTGGGAGTCGGGTTTCAGCTCCTTGAGGAGCTGTTTCATCTTGTCGTCGTCGATCTTCCCCTGAATGCGGCCGCTACGGGCGAGGCTGATGACCTGGCGCTCGACCTGCTCGCCGAACTGGGGCTTGCTCATCTTGACGGTGTTGAGCCGCTTGCGGGCGTCGTCGGTCAGGTGCTGGCGCAACACGGCCTTCTTCTGGGCTTCGGCCTGCTGCTGGGCCGCCTCCTGACCGCCCTCGCCCTGTTGGGCCTCGGCCCGGTCCTGTAGCTGCTCCATTTTCTTCTGTCGGAGCTCCTCGAGTTTCTCCTCGTCCGGTGAGCCACTCATCGTTATCCCGTACTTGTCCGGCAGGCGGGAAAATGATTACGGACGACGGAGGGAGGACTCTGGGCGCTGCAAGCGGCACGAAAACGGTTCAACGGCGTTTCGCGATCAGGCGTAGCGCTCGAGTTCCGGGCGGTCGAGTTCCTCGAGGACCTCGTCGGCGGTCTCGTCGAGCAGGCTTCGGCCGTCGGCGGTAATGCGGCGACCCTCACCCTCGGCGGTCTCGACGAGGTCTTCCTCCTCGAGCTGCTGGAGGATGGTCCGGATGAGGTTCTTCGAGCCGTCGGTTCGCTTCGCGGGCGCGACCTGATAGCGGTTCGAGCCGCCCTTCGCGCCGCCGTACTCCGTCGAAAGTCGCTCGACGCCGATCGGGCCGCGGTCGGCGACCTTGCGCAGGAGGCTGGCCGCGCGGGTGGCCCAGAAGTCGTCCTGCTCGGGCGGCAGTTCGTTGGCGACGCCGCTCTTGGCGAATTTGCCCCAGTCCGGTTCCTCGAGTCGGTCCGCGAGATCGTCGGCGAGCGCCTCGATGAGGTCGTCCGCCGGAACGTCGTACATCGTAGCCATTGGCGTGTGATTTCCGTCCGCGGCATTTAAGACCATCGTATCGTGCCGATCCGGCCGGCCCGGACCGCTTTTCGCCCTCGAGTCGAAACGGGGGGTATGGACGAACGCGCCGCCCTCCGACTGCTCGAGGGGGAACTCGCGGCGGCCGGCGACGACGCGGCCGTCGTCGACGGACTGGTCGTGACGACGGACATGCTGCACGATCGAACCGACTTTCCGGACGGCACGACCCGGTATACCGCCGGCTGGCGCGCTATCGGCGCGTCGCTGTCGGACGTCGCCGCGATGGGTGCCGAGGCGACGGCCGCGGTCGCAGCCTACGCCGCACCGACCTTCGAACGGGACGAACTGCTCGCCTTCGTTCGTGGCGCGAGCGAAATCTGCGACCACGTCGACGCCGAATACGTCGGCGGCGACCTCGACGGCCACGACGAGTTCACGACGGCGACGACCGCGATCGGCCGCGCCGACGATCCCGTCCGCCGGTCGGGGGCCCGCCCCGGCGACCGCGTCTGCGTGACCGGCACCCTCGGCCGCAGCGCAGCCGCGCTCGAGTTGTTCGATCGGGGCCACACCGAGCGGGCGAACGAACTGTTTCGGTTTCGCCCACGGATCGCGGCCGGTCGAGCCCTCGCCCCGCACGCGAGCGCGATGATGGACTCGAGCGATGGGCTGGCCCGCTCGCTGCATCAACTGGCCGAAGCGAGCGATTGCGGCTTCGAGATCGAGTCGGCGGCGGTCCCGATCGACGACGCCGTCCACGAGGTCGCAAACGGTGACGCCGACGCACTCGAGCGCGCGACGACCTTCGGCGAGGACTTCGAACTCGTCGCGACCGTACCCGAGGAGTCGCTGTCGGCGGTCCGGTCGGCGACCGACGTCCCGCTGTCGGTCCTCGGGACGGTTCGGGAGCGCGACCACGGGATCAGTATGGACGGCGAACGGCTGGCGGACCGGGGTTACACGCACGGGTAGGCGCCGGCGACTGACGGCGACGGCTCAGCCGATGACCATCACCGGAACCGGCATGAAACAGAGCAAGCCGAGCCCGAACGTGACGACGCCGAGGACGGTCCGGCCGGTACCGAGGCGGTCGTCCCGGATCGGCGTCGCTGCCCCCGCCGACGCGAACACCGTCGTCAGCAGCCCCCAGATGATCCAGACCGAGACCGCGTTCACCGTGTACTCCTGGACGTAGTAGAGATAGCCCGCGAGGACGAACAGCGCACCGGGGACGAGCGCGGCCACGGTGTCGTGGAACTCGCCGGTCATCGCCCGCAAAATGTGGCCGCCGTCGAGTTGGCCGACCGGGATCAGGTTCAGAAACGTGACGAACATCCCGACCCACGCGCCGATGACGACCGGGTTCACGCCCGTCGTCGGGTCGTCGCGATACAGCGGCTGGTCGAACGCCGCCGCGAGCAACTCGAGCAGCGGGGGGTACCCGAGTTCGATCCGGACCGCGTCGGGGTTCTGGAGCAGCGCCGGATCGACGGTCACGGGCGGCAGGTGGAGCCCGATCACGCTCACGACGACCGTCGCGACCAGCCCCGCGAGCGGCCCGGCCACGCCGATATCGAACAGCGCCTTCCGGTCGGGCATCCGGCCTTTCATCCTGATGACTGCGCCCATCGTCCCGATGAGCGTCGGGATCGGAATGAAGTAGGGCAGCGAGGCCTCGACCCGGTGGTACCGACTCATGACGTAATGGCCCATCTCGTGAACCATGAGAACGCCGAGGATCGCCAGCGAGAACGGCCACGCGTGGAGGAGATCGGTCGGGTTCGCGAACGGGTCGAGCGCCGGATACCACCACCACGAGCCGACGAACAGCGTTGAGGCGACCGTCGCCAGCAACAGCACGACGTTCGTCCAGGGGATCCCGTCGATGCCGCGGGTCGCCGGCTCGGCGACGAGAACGTACTCGCCGTGGCGGCGTTCGAACTCGAGGTCGTAGCCCCGGTCGTTGAACGTCGGCCAGAGGTCGCGCATGACCCGCTCGGGGTGGGTCAGCGGGTCGCCGTAGTACACTATCTGATCGTCCTCGCGCCGGACTTCGTAGACTGCAAACACCGACTCGATCCGATCGATCGGCGGTCCGTCCGCGGGGGAACGGCCGTTACGTTCCGTGCCGTCGAAGCCGGACCGGTCGCCGTCGTCCATCATCCGTGGTTCGACTTGGGGCCGTATAAAACGACTGTCGTCGGCAGCCGAGTCCGTTTCTCGTGGGTTGGACGTGGCTATCGGCGAGCGGATAGGGATATGGCTGTCGTCGGGAAAACGAGTACGAACCGCGTCGTCGGTAAACGCGTCAACGTGTTCGGAACGTCGTGCCGGATAGCGTCGGTGGCGCGTCGGCACGCGGGAGCGGACTGCGGGGACGGGCGGACCGGTCGAGCGTCGGTACGGCGTTACGCGGGAGCGACACGCCACGTCGTCGCGCTCGTGTACGACCACTTCTCGATCTCGAGGTCGCTGACCGAGTCGGAGAGCTTGACCATCAACGCGCCGATCTCTTTGGGCGACATCCCGACGTCGTCCGCGATGAACTTGCCTTTGAAGTACAGCTCGCCGTCTTCGGCACGTTCGCGCAGGTAGCGTTTCAGGCGGCGTTCCTTGCTTTCCGTGGAGGGTTGGGCTGTCGTACTCATCGACGATTCTCCCTTGTGGCGGCGACCCGTTATAAAGAAGGGTTGGTTAGCCCCGTTTCGATTGTGTTCAGCTATCCGGAGGGTAATAGACGTTTTATGTTCGGTAATAGAACTATTATCGAGCCGCTCAGATCCCGTTAGACGTTTTAAAACCGATTCTAACATATTATCTTCGGCTCGATAGACATGGTGAGTTCAATGTCGTCTTTCCCGACCGTTTCGCCCGTTCAGCCCGGTCGGTGAACGACGGGAACGATCACGATCGCTCGTGGACCCAGAACTCGTCCTCGACCGTGACCTCCTTCTTGAACAGCGGGACTTCGTCTTTCAACCGGTTGATCCCGTCCTCGACGGTCCGGAACGCCTCCCCGCGGTGACCGGCCAGCACGACGACGAACACGATGTCCTCGCCGTCCTCGACGATCCCGGTTCGGTGGTAGAGTTCGACCGCGAAGACGCCGTCCCGCGACTCGAGGTCGGCCTCGAGGGCGGCCAAGCGCTCGTCGGCGACGCCCTCGTACTTCTCGAACTCGAGGTACTGCGTGCGCGCGTCGTCCGCACTGTCTTTCGCTCGGACGCGGCCGGTAAACGTCGCGATCGCACCCGCACGGTCGGCCGCCGGCGACGCCTTGACTCGGGCGACCAGCGACTCGAGGGTGCGGTGGGGCTCGGCCGCCTCGAGGTCGTCGACCAGCGCCGCGAGGTCAAGGCCGGCGGGCCCCTCGACGGTCGCCAGCACCTCGCCGGCGGCCTCGCGGTCGGACCCGTCGCCGCCGACGAGGACCGAGGGGTACTGCAGCGAGGGGACGCCGACGACGACCGCGTACTCGCAGTCGGTCGCCAGCCGGTCGAGGGCGTCGCGGACGCCCATCCCCGTCCCCGAAGCGGTCCAGTCGCCGTCGACACCGAGGTCGTAGGTGACGTCGCCGCCGCGCGTCGCCGACTCGCGCACCTGCGTCCCGTCGGCGATCGTCGCGTCGTATCTGACGACCCCGACCCGCCCCCGCTCGGAGAGCCGGTCGACGACCCGATCGACGACCGCCTCGAGCGCGTCGCCGTCGGCTCCCGCGTCGCGAACACCGAGTACGTGCATGGCTAGACTGTGGGTAGGTCGGGGTTTGTAGCTGTCGACGAAAGCCCCGCGGCCGGGGGTCGTCGCGGTCAGGACACGGTGCCTCGAGCCGTCGAACGCTGGTCCGGAATTTTGGGTCTCGGTCGCGAACGATTCGTATGGCGCTCCGAATCGGCGTCACCGGTGACGTCATGCTCGGGCGGCTCGTCGACGAGCGCCAGCGGAGCCGCCCGGTCGATGCCGTCTGGGGCACCGTCCTCGAGCGGCTCCGCGGACTGGACGGGCTGGTGTGCAACCTCGAGTGCGTCCTCTCGACGCGGGGTCGGGAGTGGCAGCGAACTCACCGTCCGTTTCACTTTCGGGCCGACCCCGACTGGGCGGTCCCGGCGCTCGAGCGCGCGGGCGTCGACGGCTGTGCGCTGGCGAACAACCACGTCCTCGACTACGGGGAGACCGGGTTACGGGATACCCTCGCCGCGCTCGACGACACCGGGATCGCCCGCACGGGTGCGGGTGAGACGCTCGACGAAGCGCTCGAGCCGGCGGTGCTGACGATCCCCGACTCCGAGGCAAGCGACGGGGGCAACGACGGGCTCGACCTCGCGGTCGTCTCGTTTACCGACAACACGCCCGAATACGCCGCCGACGCGGACTCACCGGGAACGGCCCGGATCGAGATCGACGTCGACGATCCGGAGACGCGACGGCTCGTCCGGGACGCCCTCGAGCGCGCACGCGAACGTGACCCCGATGTACTGGTGGCCTCGCTACACTGGGGGCCGAACATGGTGACGGAACCGCCGGACTCTTTCAGGGACTTCGGTCACTGGCTCGTCGAGAACGGCGTCGATCTCGTCCACGGGCACAGTGCCCACGTCTTGCAGGGGATCGAGGTCTACGAGGGGGCCCCGATCTGCTACGATACGGGTGATTTCGTGGACGACTACAGGATCGACGAGGAGTTGCACAACGACCGCAGTTTCCTGTTCGTTCTGCGTGCGACGCCCGAGGGTGGGGTTCGCGACCTCCGGTTGTATCCCACCGAAATCGACGGCTGTGCGGTCCACGAGGCGAACCCGGACGCGGCCGCGTGGGCCCGAGATCGGATACGCGAACTGTCCGACCCGTTCGGGACCGAGTTCGAGCGCGAAGGCGACGGACTCGTCCTGTCGCTCGAGCGGTGAGTCGCGGCGGCGACTGGCTCGAGCGGTGTGTCACCACGCCGTCCGGGCAGTTGACAACCCTTAAGATAGCAACTCCGCTACACCGGGGTAGTATGAAAGTGGTCGTCTCCATCGGCGGGAGCGTACTCGTCCCCGAGCCGGGCGCGGATCGGGTGGCCGAGCACGCCGCCGTCATCGAGGATCTCATCAGCGAAGGCTGTCGGATCGGGGCCGTCGTCGGGGGCGGCGGCGTCGCCCGCGAATACATCGGAGCCGCTCGCGACCTCGGGGCCAACGAGATCGAACTCGACCAGCTCGGGATCGACGTCACCCGACTCAACGCACGCCTGCTCATCGCCGCACTCAGCGAAGAGTCGGTGACAGCGCCCGCACTTGACTACGAGGAGGCAAGCGAGGCGCTGCGCCGGGACGACATCTGTATCATGGGCGGGGTCGCGCCGGCCCAGACGACCGACGCGGTCGGGGCCGCCCTCGCGGAGTACATCGACGCCGATCTGCTGATCTACGCCACGAGCGTCCCCGGCGTCTACAGCGCCGACCCCAACGAGGACGACGACGCGACCAAGCACGACCGGCTCTCGGCGACGGAGCTGGTCGACGCCATCGCCGGCCTCGAGATGAACGCCGGTGCCTCCGCGCCCGTAGACCTGCTGGCGGCGAAGATCATCGAGCGCTCGGGAATGCGGACGATCGTCCTCGACGGCACCGATCCGGACCGGATCGCCCGCGCCGTTCGGGACGGCGATCACGAGGGGACCGACATCGTCCCCGACGGTGCCGGCGCGGAACCGACCTACTGGGCGGCCGACGAGCAATGAGTGCCGACGGCGACGCCGACGAGGAGACCGGCGACGCGGCGGCGTCTGACGCGATCAGTCCCTACACGCTCCAGAGCGAGGAGGCAAGCGAGACGCGCCACGCGTTCTGGGCCGACACGGTCGCGGACCGCATCGAAGCGCGCGATCCCGACGAGCCGATCGTCGTCAAGGGCGGCATCTCACCGTCCGGCGTTCCTCATCTGGGCAACGTCAACGAGATCATGCGGGGGTACTTCGTCGCCGAGGTGCTTCGGGACCGCGGCCACGAGGTCCGACAGGTCTTCACCGCCGACGACCGCGACCCGCTCCGGGGGCTGCCCCGGACCCTCTGTGACCTCGAGGGCAACCTCGTCGATCTCGGCGAGGTCGACGCCGGTGCGCTCGGCCGGAACCTCGGCGCGCCCTACACCGATATCCCGGACCCCTTCGGCTGCTGTGACTCCTACGGCGACCACTTCGCGACGATCATCCAGGACAGCGCCGACGCACTCGACGTGCCGATCGAACTGGTCTCGAACACCGAGCTGTACGAGTCCGGCGAGTTCGAGGCCGTGACCCGGTTCGTCCTCGAACACCGCGAGCGGGCGAGCGAGGTCCTCTCGACGTACCAAGACAAAGTCGACGCGGACGGCGACTACGTCCCCTTCAACCCGATCTGTGAGGAGTGTGGGAAAGTCACCGAGACGGTGACGAGCATCGATCTGGCCGGTGACGAACCGACCGTCGACTACCGCTGTACCGACATGGAGGCCGGCGACCAGACGATCGACGGCTGCGGCCACGAGGGTACCGCCACGCTGCGGGAGGGGAAGCTCCCGTGGCGCTTCGAGTGGCCCGGCCAGTGGCAGCTGCTGGGCGTCGACTTCGAGCCCTTCGGAAAGGACCACGCCGAAGGCTCGTGGCCGAGTGGCCAAGACGTCGCCCGCAACGTCCTCGAAATCGAGCCCCCTGTGCCGATGGTCTACGAGTGGTTTACCCTCGACGGCGAGCCCTTCTCCTCCTCGGCCGGCAACGTCATTCTCGTCTCGGACGTCCTGGAACTGCTCGAGCCGGAAGTCCTGCGGTACTTCTTCGTGAAGGATCCCGTGAAGGCACGCGACTTCAGCATCGAACACCTCGACCAGCTGGTCGACGAGTTCGACCGGATCGAGGCGATCTATTTCGACGAGATCGAGGCCGACGAGGACGAGCGGGCATTCGCCGAGCGGGTCTACCCCTTCATTGTCGAAGAGCCCCGCGAGGAGCGAATCCGGCTGCCCTACACCTTCGCCGCGGTACTCGGGATGTTCGACGATCCCGACCTGCGCGAGGACGTCGCTCGCAAAGAAGGCCACATTCCCGACGATGCGCCCGAGTGGGCCGTCGAGGAAGCCCTGGATCGGGTCGAGCAGGCCCGCAACTGGGCACGGCGTACCGGCAACGAGTTCGACTACGAACTCAAACGGACGGCGATCCCGGACCACGACTTCGACGCGGCGACCGAGGACGCGCTGGCGGAGTTGGCCGACTTCATCGAAGCGGGCCACGAGCCCGACGAGATCCAGGGCGAGATCTACGAGACCGCAAAGCGCCACGACGTCGATGTCGGCGACTTCTTCGCGGCGGGCTACCGGCTGTTCTTCGACGAGGACCAGGGGCCGAAGCTCGGTCCGTTCCTCGCGAAGGTCGACCGGGAGTTCGTCGTCGCGCGGCTCCGGCGGGAGCGCTAGGACAGACAAAAGCCATTTGAGAACGCCCGCCCGAGATAGTACCGATGGATCACGGTTCCCTCGGTTTCGTCTCGCCCCCTGCAATATACGGCTCCGAACTCCTCACGTGGGTCCTGATCGGTCTCCTCTGCTACTGGGCCGCGATCGTCGGCCTGCGAAACGCGGGCCGGCTGCCGGACTACGTCGGCACGCAGGGACCGATCCTCACCCTCCATACCAAACGCGGTCGTGCCCTCCTCGACCGCCTCGCTCGCCCCAAACGGTTCTGGCGGGCGTGGTCGAACCTCGGCGTCGGCATCGCGCTGGTCGTGATGATCGGGATGTTCGTGTTCCTCCTACAGGCGGCGATCACCGCACTCTCGACGCCGGAGATGGCGACATCCGCCGTTCGACAGCCGCGAAACGTCCTCGTAATTCCCGGCGTCAACGACTTCCTCCCGCTGTCTGCCACGCCCGGGATCGTCTTCGGGCTGCTCGTCGGCCTCGTCGTCCACGAGGGCGGCCACGGCCTGCTCTGTCGCGTCGAGGACATCGACATCGACTCGATGGGGATCGCGATGCTTGCCGTCCTGCCGGTCGGCGCGTTCGTCGAGCCCGATCAGGAGAGCAGCAAGTCTGCCTCCCGCGGCGGCCAGACCCGGATGTTCGCCGCCGGCGTCACGAACAACTTCGCGATCACGCTGCTTGCCTTCGCCCTGCTTTTCGGCCCCGTCGTCGGCTCGATCGGCGTCGCCTCCGGGGCCGCCGTCGGCGGCGTGGCACCCGACTCCCCCGCCGCCGACGCCGGGATCGAACCCAACGACCGCATCACGGCGATCAACGGCACCGCAGTCGGGGGCAACGACGACCTCGCGGACCGCCTCGAGGCGACAAGCGGCGAGCAGATCGCGATCGAACTCAACGGCGAGGAGACGGAGACCGTCGACCGATCCCTGCTCGTGACCGCGGCGATCGACGACGGCCCGACCGGCCTCTCGACCGGCGACGAGATCCGCGCCGTCGACGGGCAAACGATCGCGACCGAACGCGGCTTCTTCGACGCCGTCGGCGAGAACGAGCGCGTGAACCTGACGATCGACCCTGCCGACGGCGGCGACCGCGTCGAGCGCGAGGTGACCGTCGGGGCCGCCGTCTCGGTCGTCGAAGACGAACCACTCGAGGCCGAGACCGGGCCGACCGACGAGACGATGGTCATCACCCGGTTCGACGGCGAACGGGTCCACAGCTACGCGGAGTTGGCCGACCTGCTCGAGGACACCGAGCCCGGACAGGAGGTCGCGGTCGCGGGCTACATCGGTGACGAACGGGGAAGCTACGAGGTGACCCTCGACGAGCATCCGCGATCCGACAGCGGGTTCCTCGGCATTCAGCCGTACCAGGGAACGTCCGGCGTGGCGGTCAGCGACATCGGGGTCCAGCTCTATCCCGCCGACGAGTACCTGGGGCTGCTCGGCGGCGATGGCGACACGCGGTTCGGACCGATTACCGACACGTTCCTCGGGAAGGTGGGGCTCGCAATCCTGCTGCCGGTGATGGGCGTCAGCGGCGCGCTGCCGTTCAACTTCGCCGGCTTCACCGGTGGGATCCAGAACTTCTACGAGGCACAGGGGCTCCTGGGCGCGTTCGGCGACGGGACCGTCTTCCTGCTGGCGAATCTGCTGTTCTGGACCGGCTGGATCAACCTCCAGCTTGGCTTTTTCAACTGCATTCCGGCGTTCCCGCTGGACGGTGGCCACATCCTCCGGACGAGTACCGAGGCGATCATCTCGCGGCTCCCGATCGAGGCGACCCGTGGGATGGTCCGGGTCGTGACGACGACGGTCGGCGTGACGATGCTCGTGAGCTTCCTCCTGTTGCTGTTCGGGCCGCAGTTGGTCTCGGGGTAGCGAACGACCGTCAGGCCCGCGACGTCACTCCTCGTACTCGACGCCGTGGCGCTCGTAGAACTCCTCGGGCGTCGCCTCGAGGCGTTCGAAATCGGTATCGAAGTAGTGTTCGTAGTGGCGGACGACCTGTTCGACGACCCAGCGGCTGAACGCCTCGTCGAAGTGCCACTCACCCTCCATTGGGGGGATGTCGAACCGATCGTCCGTCGAGAAGGCGGCATAGACGTGGAAAAAGCCAAGAATGACGTCCGCGAAGTCACGGGCCTTCTCCGCGCCCGTTTCGCGCCGCTCCTCGAGTTCCGCCCGGCCCTCGGCGGTCAGTTCGAAGTACTTTCGGTCGGGTTCGTCCTCGCGTTCGATGCGCTCGGCCCAGCCCTTGTCCTCGAACTTATAGAGGATGGGGTAGACCGAGCCGTAGGATGGCTCCCAGTGACCGCCGCTGATCTCACAGATCTCCTTCAAGATCTCGTATCCGTACCGTGGTTTCTCCGCGAGAAGCTCGAGGACGAGATAGGCGATGAGTCCTTTCGGCGGGCCACTTTTCCGCATGTGTCTCGGGGATAAAACGGACGGCGCTAAAGGGTTTCGGTCACGCCGAGTTCCGACGGTGCAGGTTCGGTACCGGTTGATCTGGCGGCGGCGGTCGGGGCCGAAACTGTCAACCGAAATCCGGTCCTTCTTGAGCGCCCGGTTCCAACCCGCAACTATGGAACGACGGCGACCACCGCAGACCGAAGAAGGCTGGTACGTTCTCCACGATTTCCGGTCGATCGACTGGGACGCCTGGCGGGCCGCCCCGGAGCGGCGACGCGAACGGGCCATCGAGGAAGGCATCGACTACCTCGAGGCCAGCGAGGCCGTCGACGACGCCGACGAGGGCGATTCGGCGACGTTCGCCGTCCTCGGCCACAAGGCCGACCTGCTCGTCCTCCATCTCCGTCCCACCCTCGGCGACATCGACGCGCTCGAGCGGCGGTTCGAACACACTGCGCTCGCGGAGTTCACCGAGCGAGCCGACTCCTACGTGTCGGTCACGGAGGTCTCGGGCTACATGTCCGAGGACTACTTCGACGAGGACAGCGAGGTCGAAGACGCCGGCCTCGAGCGCTACATCGAGTCCCGGCTCAAACCCGAGATTCCCGACAGCGAGTTCCTGAGCTTCTACCCGATGAGCAAGCGCCGCGGGCCGGACCACAACTGGTACGAACTGCCCTTCGACGAGCGGGCGGACTACCTCGCGAACCACGGCGAGATCGGCAAGGACTACGCCGGCCGCGTCACCCAGATCATCACCGGTAGCGTCGGGCTCGACGACTTCGAGTGGGGCGTGACCCTGTTCGGTGACGACCCGACCGACGTCAAGGAACTGCTCTACGAGATGCGCTTCGATCCCTCGAGTTCCCGCTTCGCCGAGTTCGGCCGGTTCCTCTCGGCACGGCGGTTCCCGCCGGCGGACCTCGGGGCCTTCCTCGCCGGCGACCGCGTGCCGGCCGAGGGCGAGACGTCCCACCCTCACGCCAGCGGTGACGCCGAGGGACACCACGGCGGCTCCGACGGACATCATCACGGCGACGAGTCGGGATCGGGCCACGGCGACGAGAGCGGCGGCGTCCGCGATGAACTCGAGGACGAGGGCATCTACGCGGGCCAGCCCCACGGCGAGGACGTCCACGCAGTCGTCCTCTACTCGGCGGCCGACTCCGACGAGCTGTTCGCGGAGGTCGACGGCTACCGGGAGAACTTCGACCACTACGACACCCACGTGAAGACGGCGGTCTACGAGCCCCAGGATACGAACAGTGAAACCGCCGTCGTCAGCCTCTGGGACACCGAACGGGCCGCGAACACGGCCGCCGGATTCCTCGCCGAGTTACCCGAAGTCGTCCGACAGGCCGGTGACGACGAGGACGACTCGTGGGGGACGATGGGGATGTTCTACACCGTCAAACCGGACCACCGCGGGGACTTCGTCGAAACCTTCGACGACGTCGGTGGCGTCCTCGCCGACATGGACGGCCACCGCAAGACCGACCTGCTGGTCAACCGCGAGGACGAAAACGACATGTTCATCGCCAGCCGCTGGGACTCCCGGGACGACGCCATGACGTTCTTCCGGAGCGACGCCTTCTCCGAGACCGTCGAGTTCGGGCGGGACGTCCTCGCGGACCGGCCACGACACGTCTTCCTGGCCTGAGACGGACCCCAGTCGTCTCCGCCAGGACGGCCCGTCATAGGTGTGGGACAGTCTCACCGGTACCGACACGGGTTGATCGGTCCCGTTCATAAGGCGGATCGATGAGTACGACCCAGGAGTCGTTGCCACGACGAACGTGGGAGCAGTATCGCTCGATTCCGATCATCTACCGTATTGCGGTCGCGTTCGTCCTCGGGACCGCACTCGGGGCCATCGCCGGCGAACGCGCTGCCGTTCTCAGTCCGCTTGGCGATCTCTTCTTGCGGCTGCTCGAGATGCTGATCATCCCGTTGATCGTCTTTACGCTGCTTGGTGGGATGCGCGAGTTGACGCCGTCGAAACTCGGGAAGGTCGGCGGGCTGACCGTCGCACTCTATGCCGCGACGACGACGATCGCGGCCCTGATCGGGCTCGCAGTCGCGAACCTGTTCGATCCCGGAACGGCCGTGGAGTTCACCGGTGGCGAGGCCCAGCAGGCCGAACCGCCGTCGGTCTCCGAGGTCGTCCTCGGTATCGTCCCCGAGAATCCGCTGGCCGCGATGGTCAACGGCGAGATTCTGGCGACGATCTTCGTCGTCATCGTCTTCGGGTTGGCGTTGACGATCGTCCGCGAATCGACGACCGAGGAGCCGATCGCGGACGCGATCGACGGCTTCTTCGCGTTTATCGACGCCGGCACGCAGGCGCTGTTCACGATCGTCTGGGGCGTCATGGAGTACGGCGTCGTCGGCGTCTTCGCGCTCATGGCCGCCGCGATCGGGACCGAAGGCCTGGGCGCGATCGTGCAACTGGGCGCGCTCGTCGGCGTCATCGCGATCGGCATCGCGATCCACATGACCGTCACCTACCTGGGCGTGATGACCGTCGGTATCCTCGGCCAGTCGCCGCTTTCGTTTCTCAACGGCGCGAAAGACGCGATGGTGACGGCCTTTACGATCCGTTCCTCGAGCGGGACGCTGCCGGTGACGATCACCGACGCGGAAACGAACCTGCGCATCGACGAGTCGGTCTACGGCTTCGGCCTCCCGCTCGGGGCGACGATCAACATGGACGGGGCGGCGATCAGACAGGCCGTCACGGTGGTCTTCGCCGCGAACATGGTCGGCGTGTCGCTCGGTCTCGGCGATCAGTTGATCGTCCTCGCGACCGTGATCCTGATCAGTATCGGCACCGCCGGGGTCCCCGGGGCCGGACTCATCATGCTGACCGTCATTCTGAACGCCGTCGGACTCCCCCTCGAGATCGTCGGCTTCGTCGCGGGCGTCGACCCGATCCTCGGCCGGATCGCGACGACGAACAACGTCACCGGCGACCTCGCGGTCGCGTCGGTCGTCGGCAAGTGGACCGACGGGATCGATCTCACGGAGGGTGTCTGGGCCGACGGCTCGCAAGCCAGTGGCGACGGCGAGGACAGCGTCGCAGCCGGTGACTGATCAGGGACTCGAGTCCGCCGACTCGTCGTAGAAGAAGTAGGCGGCGATCCCGGCCAGACCGAACGCGAGCGTCACGAAGGGCCACTTGCCGGGATCACGGCCGGTCAGGTGGCCGTGGGCGGTCACGAAGATCGCGAAGCCGACGTGAGCGACCAGCGTCGCCGCGAGAAACGCCTGTGGTTCCATTACCGGGTACTTCGACGCGGCGGTCAAAGCCGTTACGAAGCAACAGGAACGGCCACGTCAAGGGCGGTACCGTGGCCGGGAGGGCGGCTCACCGCACTCGCGGTGAGTCGCCCGACTCGGGGGAGGGCAGGCCGCCGCCCGATACCGACCGCGAGTGAGTGTCGACGGCACGAACGAGCGGACCGACGACTGCTGTGAGCGAGGACTGGAAGGACGAGCGAACGGAAAGAGGAGTGTTTTTGATCGAAATTTTACCGAGGGGCATCGCGAGCGAGGCGCTGTTCGCCTCGCTCGCGATAGACCGCAGCGTAAAATTTCGTTAGTCGAAATCGTGATCCGGGTCGTCCTCGACTTTCCGCTTCATCGAGTCGCGTCGTGCCTTGGCGTCACGGCCGGTCGCCTCGAGCAGGAAGTCGTTCTTGATGTCGACGGCGTCGGCCGCGGCCTCGAGTTCGTCGGGGCCGAGTTCGGTGGGGTCGCGCTCGTTGAACTCGACGCCGAGTTTGTCCTTCTTGCCGGAGTACTCGACGGCACCGACGACGATCTTCTCGAAGACCGGGTTGTCCGGCTCGTCGATGAGGTAGAGGTCGCTGCCCTTGTACTCCTCGGTGCCGGTGATCGGGCCGAAGTAGTCCTCGACCGTCGACTCCATATCCGGAATGCGCTCCTCGAGATATTCACCGCGACGCATCTTGTACTCCTTCATGGATTGGGAGAAACACGGCGGCGCGTTTACCTCTTTTCATAGCCAACGATTCGATCCGCTGACCTGTCAGGGATCGCTCGAACGGCGGTATCACGGACACGAGACCCGTGACCGTCGCGGTTGCACCGGGAAATCGGGATACCGGTCGTATCAACGCCGCTCGCGTTCGCTGAGATATCCCTTCCGGCAGTCGGGACAGATGTCGCCGGCCCGCAACGAGCCCCGATCGCCGGCGGCGACGTACTCACACCGGGGGCAGTAGAACTCGGTCGGCACGTCCTCGCCGGGACCGCTGTCGCCCTCGGCGGGCGTCGGGACCGACTCGGCTCGCTCGATGCCGGTCCCCGGTTCCGACGCGACGTCGGCGGCAGCCTCGGTCGCGTCCTGCGTCGGCGGCTCGGCAGTCACGGAGCGGGCGTCGGCAGGGGCCTCGGCGGCGTCAGCACCGCCGACGGGGTCGTCCGGCTCGTCGTCGAGGAGGACGGCGTCGTCCTCGATCGCGGCCGGATCGACCTCGGCA
>NZ_JBPJSJ010000021.1:0-55236 GCF_051225675.1 Natrinema sp. CGMCC1.2065
CGATGTCCGCGCCGGGGCTGGCTGCCGTCGCGTCGTCGGGTGCCGCGTCGGCGACGGCGGCCGCGACGGGGTGTTCGGAGAGGGACTCGACCGCGCCGGCCCGTCGGAGCAGTTCCTCGCGCCCGGGGCCGTCGCCCGCGGCGTCGCCGCCGACCACATGGACGGCGTCGACGGTCATCGTCCCGGTCGTGAGCGTCCCCGTCTTGTCGAGGACGACGGTATCGACCTCGGGGGCGTCCTCGAAGATCGTCTCGGCGGCGACGACGATCCCCCGTTCGGCGGCCGACTGGACCCCCGCAGCGATGGCAAGCGGCGTCGCCAGCCCCAGCGCGCAGGGACAGGAGACGATGACGACCGTGAGCCCGAGCAACAGCGCCGTCGACGGGCTCGAGCCGGTCGCCAGCGAGACGGCGACCGTCCCGGCGGCGAGGGCGACAACCAGCGGGACGAAGACGGTCGCGAGCTTGTCCGCGAGCCGCTGGACGCCCGGCCGGGAACTCTGGATCGACCAGAGCAGGGAGACGAGCCGGTCGAGGGTGCTTTCCGCCTCGTCGCCGACCGCGACGACGATCGGGGCGTCAGTGACGACGGTCCCCCCGCGGACCGGATCGCCCGGCTCCTTCTCGGCCGGCAGCGACTCGCCGGTGACCAGCGACTCGTCGACCGCGGCCGATCCCTCCACGATCTCGCCGTCGAGGGGAACCCGCTCGCCGGGACGAACGAGCAAACGATCGCCGGGCTCGACCGCCTCGAGGGGCACCGTCTCGCCGCTCTCGCGGCGGGCCTCGTCGACCTGTCGTTCGGTCAGGTCGGAGAGCAGGCCGGTCGCGCGGCGCTTGACGATCCGTTCGTAGCGCCCGCCCGCGGTGACGACGAGGACGACGGCGACGGTGACGTCGAAGTAGAGGTGACTGCTGCCGAGCAGCGTCGCGACGGCGCTGTAGCTATAGGAGCCAAGCGCCGCCGTCGCCACCAGCAGGTCCATGTTCGGGCTGCCGGCCCGGAGGCTGACGTACGCACCCCGGAGGATCGGATAGCCGGTATAGAAGAGGACGATCGAGGCGAACACCCAGATGTTCGCCGACAGAAAGGCGGTCTCGTACCCGCCGAAGTCGGCGACCGGCTCGTAGCCGAAGTACCTCGGGTACAGGAACAGGACGTACCACACCATAATCATCATGCCGAAGAACCCGCCAAGCAGGAGCGGTGCAAGCCCGTCGTCCGATCCGCTCGCATCATCAAGAGCCGATCGGTCGGACGCGGTGTACCCGTAGCCGGAGACGAGTTCGGGGAGGTCGTCGGAATCGAGTCGATCGGGATCGTAGACGAGCCGAATCGTATCCGTCGCGTAACTCGCCGTCGCGCCGCGGACCCCGGGTTCTCGCTCGGCGGTGGTCTCGAGGAACGCCTCACAGGTCGAGCAGTGCATGCCGTCGACCGCGAGGTAGGCGTCTTCGCCGTCGAGATCGTCGAGGTCCGGCCCGTCGTCGCCGGAATCGAGGCGGGATCGTACCGCCGCCTCGTCGGGCGCGTCGTCGGTCCCGTCGAGCGTGCGAGCGACCTCGAGACAGCCACGACAGCAGTACGTGCCGTCGACGTCCGGGTCGGTGATCGGCTCCGCGGGTGTCGGCAGATCACAGAGGTCGCAGGTGTCGGCAGCCGCATCGTCGACCGTCGCCGTCCCGCCGGTTGCAGCCGGTGACGATATCGAGCCTCGTGCGGGTGGTGAATCCGGTGTCATCGTTAGAATAGTGGTTCGTACGGGAGCGGGGGATGGGGCAGGTGGATGCCGTACAGCATCAGACCGTGCGAAAGGGGAATATAGCCGAGGAGGATAAACGCCGCGCCCAGCGCGCGGTGGAGTCGCACCCGCGTGTCGACATCGATCGCGGTCATGGCGGTGCCGTAGACGAACAGCGTGGGGATCGTTCCGAGTCCAAGGACGGCCAGCGAGAGCGCGCTGCGTGCCGGCGATCCCAGCGCGAACGCGTAGAGATACGCGGGATAGATGATCGGACACGGCATGACCCCGTGAACCGCTCCGAGCGCGACGATCCCCGGCGACGTCGCGAGCCGATCGACGCGGCTCGAGAGCAGCTCCGAGAGCCGGCGAAACAGCGTGCCGACGATCGGGAGCCCGTGGCCGGGAACGGCGGTCTTGCCCCGGAGATAGTAGAGACCGCTCGCGACGATCGCGATCCCGACGAGGATTCCGGTCGCCCCCCTGACGCTATCCCCGACCGCGGCGACGGCCTCGCTCGAGGCGACCGTCACCGCACCGAGGAGACCGAACAGGCCACCGATCGCGGCGTAGCTGGCCGTCCGACCGAGGTTGAACAGCGCGTGCTGGCGCACCTCGTAGCCGGTCAGCGTGTCGTCGCGGCGCTTGTCACTGGCGTCACCGATCCGATCGGCGTAGGTCGTCACCAGCGGGCCGCACATACCCAGACAGTGTGCGCCGGCGAGCAGTCCGACGACGAAGAGAACGAACAGGTTCACGTGTTCGGGGGCGAGTCCGGGGCCCGGACTCGCCATCAGCGGTGTTCCGACGGGGAACCGGACGGCTCCGTACCCCGCGCTAGTCGTCAGTAGCTCCGGGGAAAGTGAACTGAGGGTCATCTCGCGGGCGGCGGTCACCCGGCAGTTCCGTTGCCGTCACCGTGGTGATCGCCGTGCGAGCCCTCGACCGGGGACATCGCGAGGTACAGTGAGCCGACGATAAGAACGACGTTAACCGCGCTGACGGCGCCGGCGACCGTCGAGTTGGTGAGCCCATAGACGAGCAGCGGAACGATCGCCAGTAGCCCCGCGATCGCAGCCAGCCGCGGCGGTACTGTCTCGAGGTTCATACTCGGTACTGGGCGGGACGAGCGCTTAATACCCCACCATCTTCCCATCGAACGGGAACCAAGGTTGATAGTAAGTCGTCCCTATTCCCTACTCGTCCGTATGAGTTCCAGAACTGAACAACGGGAGCCCGATCATGTTCAAACACTCGGGCACGAGGAGTACGATCCGATCGGGACGGCGATCCTGATCGGAATCTACTTCCTGATACTGGTATTGTTGTGGATATTCATGTACTTCGTTGAGTTCCTCGGCAACGGGCCGACCGTCGTCGGAATGGCCCTGACGGTGGTGGGACTGGCATGAACATTCACACCTACGAGAAGGTATGGCTCGTCGCCGCCATGGTATTAATCGTTGGTTTCATCGCGACGATCACCTACGGGGCAGTCGGCCCGGGTATCGCGATGATCGACGACGAAGGCGGCGACATCAACCCCGACGAGATCAACGACGACGAACGGTTCGCCGAGCCCGGCGTCGAACACGTCGGCGGCAACGAGTACGAAGTCGCGGTCGTCGCACAGGCGTGGTCGTACACGCCGAGCCAAATAGAGGTGCCAGCCAACAGCGAGGTGACCTTCTATGTCACCAGCCGGGACGTGACACACAGTTTCTCCGTCGTGGGAACGAACGTGAACACGATGGTCATTCCCGGGCAGGTCTCGGAGATGACCGTGAAGTTCGACGAACCCGGCGAGTACGGCATCCTCTGTAACGAGTACTGCGGCGAGTATCACCACACGATGGAAGGCAAACTGAACGTCGTTCCCGAAGACGAGTTCGACATGACCGAACTGTCCGTCGAGGCCGACGACGAGGTCGAATCGGGCAACGAGACGACGATCACCGCGAACGTGGAAAACGGCATGCAAGAGGACCTCGAGACGACCGTCTCCCTCGAGATCGGCGACGAGACGCGTGAAGAAGCCGTCACCGTCCCCGGCGACGGCAGCGAAGAAGTCGCGTTTACCGTCGACAGCGCCGACCTCGGCGAGGGCGACCACGACTGGACCGTGACCGTCGACGACTACGAGGAAAGCGGAACGCTGTCGGTCGTGACCCCCGATGGCAACGAGTCCGCCGACGGAGGTGACGGCGATGCGTAACGCCTACGTCGACCAGTTCCCCGACGAGGCGCGAGTGATCAAAGCCGCCTTCTGGAGTTCCTTCATCGCGCTGGCGATCGGCGGGACGCTCGGCCTGGTGCAGGCGCTTCACCGGACCGACGTCTTCAGGTTCATTCAATCACCCGACTACTACACCGTCCTGACCGCCCACGGCGTGTTGCTGGCGATCACGTTCACGATCTTCTTCCTCGTGGGGACCTTCACGTGGGCGGTAACGACCAGTCTGGACCGGGGCGTCGTCGACGTCCGGTTCACCTGGGCCTGGTACATCATGATGGTCGTCGGCACGGTACTCGTCGCGATCGCGATCTTTAGCGGCTTCCTCGAGTCGGCGCCGTCGGTACTCGGCTCGGAGCTGAACGCCGACGTCCTCTTTACGTTCTACGCGCCGCTAGAGGCCCATCCGATCTTCTACATCGGCTTGGTGCTGTTCGTGGTCGGCTCCTGGCTCGCCGGCGTCGACTGGTTCCGAACGTGGTTGGCCTGGCGGAGCGAGAACCCCGACGAGCGGATCCCGCTGCCGACCTTCATGGTGCTGACGACGACGCTGTTCTGGTACATCTGCACGCTCGGTGTTGCCCTGTCGATCCTCGTGTTCCTACTGCCGTGGTCGCTGGGGATCACCGACTCGGTTAACCCGCTGTTGACCCGGACGCTGTTCTGGTACTTCGGCCACGCCGTCGTGTACTTCTGGCTGATGCCGGCGTACATGATGTGGTACATCATGCTGCCGAAGTTCTCCGGCGGGAAACTGTTCAGCGATCCGCTTGCACGCGTCGTCTTCGTGCTGTTCCTGCTGCTCTCGACGCCGCTCGGAATCCACCACCAGTATCTGGATCCGGGCATCGCTGAGGGGTACAAGTTCATCGCGATGACGAACACGATGTTCCTCCTCCTGCCGAGCCTGCTGACCGCCTTCACTGTCGTCGCGAGCATGGAACACGGCGCGCGCCAGCGTGGCGGCGAGGGCTACCTCGGCTGGCTGAAGGCGCTCCCGTGGCGCAACCCGATCTTCACCGGGATGGCGCTCGCGGGCCTGATGTTCGCCGCGGCCGGCTTCTCCGGCATGATCAACGCCGGCATGAACATCAATTACCTCGTCCACAACACGTGGTGGGTCGTCGGTCACTTCCACCTCACCGTCGGCACCGCCGTCGCACTGACGTTCATGGCAGCGTCCTACTGGTTCATCCCGCAGCTGACGGGCAAGGAACTCTGGAACCGGTCGGTCGCGCTCGGACAGGTCCTCCTCTGGTTCATCGGCATGACGTTCATGTCCAACGCGATGCACCGCTCCGGACTGTTCGGGATGCCCCGCCGGACCGCCGAACCGCAGTATCAGGGCTTCGACTTCGAACCCGCCGTGGGTACCGTCGGCGAGATCAACATGCAGGTCGCCCTCGGCGGCGTCATCCTGACGCTGTCGCTGGCCCTGTTCCTCCTGAACATGATCATGACGTCGATCGGCGACGACAGCGAGTCGATCCCGGACAACACCTACGCGGGGACGCTCTCCGGGGCCGAGGACTCGCCGCGCATCCTCGACAACCTCAAGCTCTGGACCGCGATCGCCGTCGTTCTCGTGATCATCGCGTACACGCTCCCGCTCGCGAGCATCATCGACGCCGGCGGCCTCTTCGGGCCCGGCATCGAGGGCGTCAGGCTCTCGACGTGGGTCGACCCCGCCGTTATCGAGTCCCTCAGTGGGGTGATCCGCTAGATGCGCATCTCGAAGGGGGCGCTACTGGTCGTCGTGGCCTTGCTCGTCCCGTTCGTCGTCGAGTTCCGAACGGCGCTGTCGTGGTTCGGGATCAAACTCACCATCCTCGAGTCGCTCGCCCTCGCCGGCGTCCTCGTCCTCGGGCTCCTGCTCTGGGCGGTATGGCCGGAAAACGGTAACGGCGGGACGGGAACGGCCGACTCGAGCTGACAGCCGAACTCGTTTCGCTGCGTTCCGTCGCTGTTTCTCAGAAGGCGTCGCGTTCGCGAAGCCGATCGACGACTTCGCGAACCCGCTGTGACGACGTCCGTGGCGCGACGAGGATCCGGTCGTCGTCGGCGGCGACGATCAGGTCCTCGACCTCGAGCAGGGAGACGTGCCGGTCGGGCGCGGCGACGACGTTGTTCGCCGCGTCGACCGACAGGATCTCACCGGCGACGCGGTCGTTTGTTCCGTCCGCGTCGCGGTCCGAGCGGGTCCGCCCCACGGCATCCCACGTCCCGAGGTCGTCCCAGTCCACCGGCAACGGCGTCACGAAAACGTCGCTCGCCCGCTCCATAATCGCGTAGTCAACGCTGACGGCATCGACCGCGTCGAACCCGCGTTCCGGCTCGCCGGCCTCGAGGGCCTCGACCAGCGGGGCAAGCGGCGAGTCCCGCGCTTCCCGCAGCAGGGCGGCGGGCGTCCAGGCGAAGATCCCAGCGTTCCAGTACGCGCCCGCCTCGCGGAGCCGCCGCGCTTCCTCGCGGTCGGGTTTCTCGGTGAAGCGCTCGACGGCGTCGTAGTCCGCGCTCGCCCCCTCGAGTTCGTCCCCACCGTCGGGAATGATGTAGCCGTAGCCCGTCGCCGGCCGAGTGGGTTCGACGCCCAGCGTCACGAGGCCGCCGGTGTCGGCGGCGATCCCGGCGGCGCGCTCGAGGTGGGCGGCGAAGGCGGCGTCGTCGCCGACGTGGTGGTCGCTGGGGAGACAGACGAGGACGGGGTCGCGGTCGAACCGTTTTCGGAGCCGCCAGGCGGCGTAGACCAGCGCCGGTCCGGTGTCCTTGCCGGCGGGTTCGACCAGCAGGCCCGCCTCCGGCGCGTGGTCGTGGATTTCGTCGGCAAACGATTCGCGAGTCAGGACGAAGCGCTCGTCGGCGAACGCCGTCCGATCCATCGTCTGCGAGAGGAGCGAGCGGTCGCCGCCGAACTCGAGGAACTGTTTCGGGCGCTCCCCGCGACTCGCGGGGTAGAGCCGGCTGCCGATACCCCCGGCGAGGACACAGGCAACGATGGGCCGATCCATCTTACCAGGTCTCGATCCGCCCGCGTCGGACGTCCTCGGCACAGCCCTCGCAGTCGGGGTGGTCCGCCTCGTAACAGGCCGGTCGGTACTCCTCGTCTAACTTCGCCGCCCGCTGTTGGGCGTAACGCCGACAGACGATCTTCGCTCGGCCCGCCTCGTCGGTGGGTAACTCGCGGGCGTTTCGCGCCACCTCGTAGGCCTCGCGGGCCTCCTCGAGCTGGTCGTCGGTCGATCTGCGAAGCTCCTCGAACTGCTCGCCGGCTCCCTGCAGCGTCGTACGCAGGAACCGCTCGAGTCGACGCCGATCCGCCATTGCCCCGTGGTTCGACCGCCGGACACATAGGCCCGCCGGTGGTCGGAGGCGCGGCGACGGCTCGCGGAACCGATGCGAACGATTTTCATCGTCCCGACGGAGGCAACGAGCATGGCTATCCGCGATGCACTCCGCGGGATCACCGCACCGACGGTGACCCCCTTCGACGACGGCGCGATCGACGAGGCGGCCCTGACCGATCTGCTCACCCATCTCGAAGACGGCGGCATCGACGCGGTCTTTCCCTGCGGGACGACCGGCGAGTTCCCGAGCCTGACCGCCGACGAGCAGCGCCAGGTCGTCGCGGCGACCGTCGACCGCGTCGACGTCCCGGTCGTCGCCGGTGCGGCCGCCACGAGCGTCGCCGACACCGTCGCGGCCATCGACCGCGCGGCCGCGGCCGGTGCCGACGCCGCCGCGATCGTCGCGCCGTATTTCACGACCGCGAACGCGCCCGACGGCAATCGAGCGTTCTTCGAGGCCGTCCTCGAGGAGGCGGCGCTCCCCGTCCTGCTGTACAACATCCCGCAGTGTACGGGCCGGCGCATCGAGCCCGAGACCGTCGCCGCCGTCGCCGATCGCGACGGGGTCCTCGGGATCAAGGACTCGAGCGGCGACCTCTCCTATTTCCTCTCGGTGCTGCGGGCGACGCCCGAGGAATTCCTGTGTCTGCAGGGGTACGACGCTTTGCTGGTGCCCGCCTTGCGGATGGGGGCCGACGGCGGGATCAATGCCCTGTCGAACGTCGTCCCCGAAGTGCTTGGCGAGGCGTTCGAGCAGGCGGACGCGGAGCGCGGGCAGGAACTCCAGTCCGACGCGATCTCGCCGCTGTTCGAGGCCTGTACGAGCCACGGCTTCGCGCCCGCGACGAAGACGGCCCTCGCCGAGCGCGGCGTCATCCCCTCCGACGAGGTCCGCCCGCCGCTGGTCGGCGTCGACGACTCGGGAACCGACGCGATCGCCGCCGCCCTCGAGACGGCGCTCGAGGACGGCAAGCAGTAACCGCCAGTCCGCGGGATCGGCGGAACCCGACGACACCGCTGCAGACCGACATCTCCAATCGGCTCCGCAACGCCTTCTTGCGGTTTCTTCCCCGGGCGTTCACTTTCGCTCCGGTGGCGGTAGTTTAAATACCATCGGGAGCGAACGGACGTATGCCTCCCACTGAAACCGAAGAGGAGGCGTGAAGCCAATGAGCGACGTACGACAACACGCGGACGACATCCACGAGCAGTTTTCGGACCACCTCGACGTCGACGTCGAGGACGTCGAAGAGCGCCTGACGACGCTCGTCGACGAGTACAAAGTACCGATGGACGAGGCGCGCCGGAGCGTCACCAACCACTACCTCGAGGAGGCCGGCCTCGATCGCGAGGACATCTCGAGCGGCGACAGCGAGGCGGCCAACGTCGAGGACGTCGACGAGCCCGAGGAGTGGATCGACCTCACCGCGAAGGTCATCGAACTCTGGGATCCCCGCAGCGACTCCGTCGCACAGGTCGGCCTGCTGGGTGACCCGACGGGGACGATCAAGTTCACCAAGTGGGCCAAATCCGACCTCCCCGCGCTCGAGGAGGGCGGCGTCTACGAACTTCGCAACGTCGTCACCGACGAGTACCAGGGCCGGTACTCGGTCAAACTCAACTCGACGACGGTGATCGAGGAACTCGACGAGGACCTCGAGGTCGGCAACGACACCAGCGAGGTCGAGGGCGCACTGGTCGACATGCAAAGCGGCAGCGGGCTGATCAAGCGCTGCCCCGAGGAGGGCTGTACCCGCGTTCTCCAGAACGGCCGCTGTAACGAACACGGCGAGGGCGAAGGCGAGTTCGACCTCCGTATCAAGGCCGTCGTCGACGACGGTATCGACGCCCACGAGGTCATCTTCGACAAGGACGCCACGGAGAACTTGACGGGACTGAGCCTCGAGGAGGCCAAAGAGATGGCGATGGACGCCTTAGATACGACCATCGTCGCCGACGAGATCCGCGAGGACATCGTCGGCACCTACTACCGCATCGAGGGACCGACCTTCGGCCGGTACGTGCTGGCCGACGACGTCGAGGAACTCGACGGGCCGATCGATGGCGAGGAACTGCTGATCAAAGCGAGGTCGATGTGATATGAGCCAGGCAGAACTCACCCGCGAAGTCGCCCGCCGCGTCTTCGCATCGGAATTCAACGACTCGACGTACACCTTCAAAGAGAGCGACGACGAGCGCGCGCCCAACTACGCGCTCTTACCGACGGGCGACCGCGCGAACCGCGTGTTCGTCACCGGTACCCTAACCGAGACCGAAGACGTCGGCGACGAAAGCGAGTACTGGCGCGGCCGGGTCGTCGACCCGACCGGGACGTTCTTCGTCTACGCCGGCCAGTACCAGCCGGAAGCCGCCGCCGTCCTGCGGGACACCGAACCGCCGGCCTACGTCTCCATCGTCGGCAAACCCCGGACCTACGAGACCGACGACGGCACGGTCAACGTCTCCCTGCGACCCGAGTCCATCGCGGTCGTCGACGACGCCACTCGCGATCGCTGGGTCGTCGAAACCGCCGAACGGACCCTCGATCGCATCGAGGCCTTCGAGGCCTGGGAGGCCGAGCAGGAAGCGCCCGAAAGCGGCTCGACCGCACCCACGAACGAGTACGCCGAGATGGCCCGCGAGCGCTACGACTCGCCGGTCGTCAACTACCGCAACGACGTCATTCAGGCGCTCGAGCAACTCGAGGACGTCGAGGAGCCCGACGACGCGGAAGCGACGGTCTGACGGCTGGACCAGTCGACCGGTTTTTGTTGTAGTCGAACCGCGAGCTACAGCGCGGCCTCGAGCATCGCCCCGATCGCGTCGAACTCATCGTCGGTGACTTCGTGGCCGGTCTCGGGATACCGCCGCTCGTCGACCGCGGCGGCCGCCTCTTCGAAGATCCGGGCCGTCTCGGTGACGTGGGCCGAATCGGCGTGTGGGTCGTCGGCGCCGTAGCCAAAGAGTACCGGCGTCCCCTCGAGCGAGCCGGCGATCGCGGTCGCACGGAGTTCGGCGAGCGTCCCGGGAAGCGTACCCGAGAGGACGGCGATCCCGCCGTACCGCGCCGGGTTCAGGCGGGCGAACTCGGCGGCGACGCAGGCCCCTTGCGAGAAGCCCGCGACGACGGTACGCTCGGGCGGGACGCCGATCTCGGCTGCCGCCTCGAGGGCCGCCGCCACGCAGTCGACGCTCGAGGAGAGCCACGGCTCGTTCTCGGCTCGAGGGGCGGTCGCCCGGCGGGGGTACCAGCGGCTTCGCTCGGCGTCCGGCGCGAGGACGGCGACGCCGTGGCGGACGGCCGGTTCCATGAGGTTGATAACGCCCTGCGCGGTCGCGCCGCGGCCGTGACAGGCGACGAGCGCGGCGTCGGCGGCCAGCGCGGGCGCGCCGGCAGTGAGCAGCGGTCGGCCGGCGTGGGGTCCCGAGACGCCGTCCATCGAGCGGCCGGAGTCGGTCATCGGTCCGTTGGAGAGTCGCCGCTCTCGTCAGTCTCACTCCCGGTCGGCGCCGTCAACTCGGGGAGTTGGCTCTCGATCAGCTCCCGGTCGCGTTCGAACCACTCGGGCAGGTACAGCGACTCGCCGGGACCCCCGGTCGGCCCGCTGGCGGCGACGCCGTCGGTCTCCGTCGCCAGTTCGAGGAGGATGCCCCCTGGTTCACGGACGTACAGTGAGTGAAAGACGTGCCGGTCTTTCACGCGGGACACGTCGTCGCCGCGCTCGTCGAACAGGTCCCGCCACTCGTGGAGGGCGTCCTCGCTCTCGACCCGGACCGCGACGTGATGCAGCGTTCCCTGTCCCTCGCGGCCGAACGCCGCGTCGCGATCGAGGACATCCACGACTGCGGCTCGTGAGCCGGACGCACGATACCGGATCCGATCGCCGTCTTCCGCCTCGTGTTCGAACCCGAGCGTCTCGAGCGCGCCCGCGGTCGCGTAGGGGTTGACCGACAGCGTCGCGACGCCGTGGAGACCGCGGATCGCGCGGTCCGTCGGGATCGGTCCTTCGGTCCACGGCTCGACGTCGCCCGGAACCGGCGGGCCGGCGACCAGTTCGAGTCGCGTTCCCGCGGGGTCGGCAAAGCGCAGGACGCGTTCGTCGAACCGCTCGAGGGGCCCCTCGACCGCGACCTCGTGGTCCGCGAGCCGATCCGCCCAGTACGCGAGCGAGCCGTCGGGGACGACGAACGCGACCGATTCGGGCTGGGGAGCCCCGAACCGGCCGGGATCGCCGTGGGGGTCCGCGAAGTGGGTCAGGACCGTCCCCGGCCGGCCGGCGGCGTCGCCGAAGTAGAGGTGATGCTGGAGGATATCCTCGAAGTTGACCGTCTGCGTGACGAGCCGGAGCCCGAGGACGCCGCCGTAGAAATCGATCGCCGACTGGGCGTCCCCGACGATCCCGGTCACGTGGTGGAGTCCCGCCGTGTCAGTCAGCATACGCCGTGTTGGGACTCGAGGCGCATAGCGTGTCGGGTCCCGAGTGGTCATGGCGGTTCTCGCCCGGCGCTCGAGCGCGGTCAGCGGTCACCGCGACGCCCCGTGTCTGACTAATAGTTAAGTTCCGTGAACGACGACTAGGGGTATCGATGGGGAACAAGAACAAGACCATCTCGTTCCGGGTCAACGAGGACGCCTTCGAGGCGCTGCAGGCGATCGCCGAGGAGCGCGACATCTCGCTGTCGGCCGTCTTCCGGGACTACGTCGACCAGTTGGTCGAACACGACGGTCAGGTCGAGGTCGTCCCCGAGGCCGACCTCGAGGCCCGCACGGACGAGGGGGAGGACGTGTCGTTCCCACCGACCGTCGAGGTGCCAAAGCGGTTCGTCCGCGAACACGAGCGGCTCGAACTCGAGGCCGAACACCTCCGGGAGCAACTCGAGGAGTACAAGGCCTACGTCAACGACCTCCAGGACCGCCTCGAGGACGAAGAAGAGGAGATCCTGTTGCTCGACGAACTCGACGACGAAGACGAATCCTACCAGTTGCGCTGACGATCGGTCCCGGTCGGAACACACCTAGCGGTCGTCGTCCGCGCCCAGATACCCGAGTTGCTGTAAGTCCTCGCGGGTCGAGTCGTCGAGATCGGCGTCCGCGAGCGCGTCTCGTCCGATGTCGTGTCGTTCTTCGACCACCAACAGCAACTGCCGCACAGTCCGGAGCTTGAACCGTAGGTCCGGGTCCTCGAGTTCCTCCTGGACGCTATCGAGCATCGTGTTGATCGTCTCTATCGTCGTGTCCGGCATCGATTCTCGATAGGGGAGGACCACTGATGTCGCGCTCGATGATTATAGATTATTAATAATGTTCGAAACGCGTAGGTGGCCACTACAACCGAGAGACGGCGTGTCGACCAGGGTGTAAGGGCGGAATCGGAGAACGGAACAACAGTCGGTTACCGCTCGAGGTTCCGTTTCGCCCGCCGGATCTCGTCGTGTTTCTCCCCGGCACCGTCCACTCGCGCCAACCCTTCGGCGGCCTCGAGGGTTCGAACGGCGTTATCGAGGAAGGAGAGAACGTCCCCGGAGTAGGCATAGACCATGTAGTCGTCGGTCATCACGTCGACGATCGCGTCCGGGCCCAGTCCCTCGGCGCGCAACTCGAGCAGGTACGTCATGAACTTGCGCTCGGGACAGCCACAGTAGGGGTTGTTGTCGCAGCTACAGTCCAGAAAGTCCTGCGTGAAATCCAGCACCCGCTCGCGGGTCGCGTCGTCGAGTTTCTCGAGGCCCTCGCCCTGGAAGAGCATGTCCAGCGTCGCCCCCTTGAACGCCCCTTTGGGGATGTTCGTCTCGAGCTGGGAGCTGAGCTGGCGGTGATTCTTGACGTAGATCTTGTCGGTGATGGCCACGCGTTGGCGGGACTAACGCCCGCGGATCGAAAAACGTCTCGGTCGCGAACGGCCCGCGGGGGCAGCCGAGATCCGCCGGCCGAAACCGAGCGAGGGCATCACACACCGCGTCCGGGAGTCGTAACGTATTTTAGTCCAACCGGCTGTAGGTTCAGGTGTAAGCGTGTCCGGGTTGGGGTAGTGGTTATCCTTCAGCCTTGTGGAGGCTGAGACGCGGGTTCGATTCTCGCACCCGGACTTTGTCGCCGCGAACAAATCCGTGAGCGGCGCAAATCCGACCGAGATCGAACCACGCGAGACGAGTGTCCCCGACTGGCACGGTTCCGTCGAGTGCTTGCTGCGGTCCGTGGTGACTGTGTTCGATTCCGAACGATAGCTCGTCGACTGGCGATACCCGGAGAAGGCTTTACCCGTCTCACGCCGTTTGAATTGGGCATGGCTTCATCGGCCGATACAGATCCACACCCCCGAATTCGACACCAAGTGGTTGTCGCTGAACTCGGCCAACAGGCGCTCGAAACCGACGACATAGATCAGTTGATGCACGACGCATGCGTTGCAGTAGCCGAGACGCTGAGCAACGACTACTGTAAGGTCCTCGAGTTGCTGCCCGGCGGTGACGAACTCTTCCTTCGGCAGGGTGTCGGCTGGCGGGAGGGTCTCGTCGGGAGCGCGATAGTCCCGACCGACCGGGGCTCACAGGCGGGCTACACGCTGCTTTCTGAAGAGCCCGTGGTCGTCGACGACTTGCGTACCGAGGAACGCTTTTCGGGCCCCGAACTCCTCACCAGTCACGACGTCGTCGGCGGGATCAGCGTCATTATCGGCTCGATCGAAAACCCGTGGGGGATCCTCGGTGTACACGCCACCGAGAAGCACGAGTTCACCGACCACGACGTTACCTTCGTCAAAAACGTCGCGAACGTCCTCGCAGCAGCGATCGAGGAAACGAGAGCCAAACGGAAACTCGAGGAGCGAGAGACCGAACTCGAGCGGACGTTCGAACGGATCACCGACGGATTCGTCGGTCTCGACGAGGACTGGACCATTACGTACGCGAACGAGCGGGGGAAGAACGTCCTCGACCCCGAAGACGAGGGCTTAGTCGGCGAGAACTTCTGGGAGGTGTTCGAACCGGCGCTCGGAACGACGTTCGAGGAAGAGTACCGGGAGGCGGTACGAACGCAGGAACCCACATCGTTCGAGGAGTACTACCCGCCGCTTGGCACGTGGTTCGAGGTTCACGCCTATCCCTCCGAATCCGGACTCTCGGTCTACTTTCGAGACGTCACGAAACGCAAGGAGCGAGAGCGCAAACTCAAAGAGAGCGAACGTCGGTATCGCACGCTGGCGGAGTTTTTCCCGAACGGGATCGTCACGCTGTTCGGTGCCGACCTCGAGTACACGCTCGCCGCGGGACAGGCGTTCGCGGAGTTACCGATCTCGCCGGCCGACGTCGAAGAGCGGACACCAGCACAGGTGTGGGGTGACACGGTTGCTGCCGACCTCGAACCTGCACTCCGTGCGGCGCTTGACGGCGACGAGACGTCAGTCGAGTTTCAGTACGTAAACCGAGACTGGCGAGTTCACGCCGTGCCGGTGACCGACGATGATGGTGAGGTCTTTGCCGGAATGACGATGGCCCAGGACATCACCGAACAGAACGAGCGCAAACAACAGTTGGAGGACACGGTCGAGAAACTCGAAAAATCGAACGAGCGATTGGAGCAGTTTGCCTACGCCGCCTCCCACGATCTGCAGGAGCCGCTGCGGATGGTCTCGAGCTACCTGCAACTCCTCGAACGGCGGTACGATGATACGCTCGACGAGGAGGGTGAGGAATTCCTCGAGTTCGCTGTCGACGGCGCAGACCGGATGCGTGCGATGGTCGACGGATTGCTGCAGTATTCTCGTGTCGATACGGAGGGAGACCCGCCCGAACCGGTCGATCTGAACGCGGTACTCGACGACGTTCTCGCCGATCTACAGTTGCAACTCGAGGAAACGGACGCCGACATCACGGCGGCGTCACTGCCCCGTGTCGAGGGAGACGCCAGCCAGCTGCGCCAACTCTTTCAGAATCTACTGGATAACGCAGTCACGTACGCGGGAGACGAGCCGCCACGGATCGCCATCTCTGCAGAGCGGGCCGGACGGGACTGGGTGGTCTCGATCAGCGACGAGGGGATGGGGATCGATCCTGACGACCAAGCGGCCGTCTTCGAGGTGTTCCAGCGGCTCCACGGCCCCGACGAACACGCTGGCACCGGTATCGGGCTGGCACTCTGTGAGCGGATCATCGAGCGCCACGACGGTGAGATCTGGGTCGACTCCGAACCGGGCGACGGGTCGACGTTCTCGTTTACGCTGCCGGCACCACGTGATCGCGATGCGTGATCGACGAACGGGAGTGCGTCGATGGAAGTGCTGTGAGTCGAGGACGATACCAGTATCGCGTGGCCAACGGCGGCGGCGTTCAAAGACCGCCGGATCGGGACCACGCTCCACGCGCCGGCGATGGCCTACTCACCGGGCAATGCGCCGCCCGGAAGAAAGCGACCTCCAGTCCCGAAGCGGGACTTTTTATCGTGCGACTCCGACAGTGGACCACATGACCCACGGACTGGAGCCGACCGAGGAATACGACGGCTCTATCGCCGTCCACCTGCTGGACGATCAGTCGGGCCGGGAGGAGATCCGCTGTGGCTCCTACGAGGAGGCGATCGACGTCGTCAAAGCCAACCACCGCTCGGTCACGGTCGCGAAGATCGTCGACCGGGGCGGCGATGTCGTCTTTACCTCCGCGGAGATGACGATCGACGACTGGGAGACCGAGTGGGAACGCGCGAAACGCCGCCTCTCCGTCGACGTCGAGGCGTACGACTGTCCCTACGACAACGTCGCCTGTTTTGCCGACGATCTCTGTCTCGACTGCCAGATCGACAGGGTCAAAGAACAGTACTGAGCGCGTAGTCACGACCGGCTCGAGCGTCGGTCACGCGGCGTCGTCGAGAAACGTCGTCAACCGATCGACGAAGTATGCCGGCCGTTCCTCGGGGATCCAGTGGCCGGCACGGTCGACGACCTCGCCCTCGACGTCGGTCGCGACCGCCTCCATGTCTCTGATCGGCAGCTCCCGAAACGAGGCCGCGCCGCCGAGTGCGAGGACCGGCAGCTCGAGCGGGTCCTCGGCGTGGGCACGGTTGTGTTCGGCATCGGTCTCGTAGGCACGGTAATACTCGAAGCCGCCCCGCAGGCCGCCGGCCTGTGAGTAACAGCGGACGTACTCGTCGCGGGCCTCGTCGTCGATCGCCGACGGATCGTACGCGCCCTCCTTGTAGAACCAGTCGAGGTAGAGCCGTTCCCGGCCGGCGACCAGCCGCTCGGGCAGGTCACGAACGCCGTGGAATCGTGTGTGCCAGAGTTTCTTCTTTCCGTCTTCGTTGATCCCCGGCAGGCCGGCCTCGAGGACACAGAGCGCGCGGACTTCGTCGCGATACTGGGCGGCGTAGGCGTAGGCCGTCGGCATCCCCCAGTCGTGGCCGACGAGCGCGATCCGATCGTCGCCGAAGCCGAGGTGGGCGACGAGTTCCCGGACGTCGGTCGCGACGGTGTCCTTGTCGTATCCCGAGGTCGGGGTCGCGGAATCACCCAGCCCACGGAGGTCGGGCGCGATGACGGTGTAGTCGTCGGCGAGTGACGGGATCACGTCCCGCCACTCGTACCAGGTCTGTGGCCAGCCGTGACACAGCACCAGTGGCGGGCCGTCACCGGCGGTCACGTAGTGGAGTTTCGTGTCGTTGACGCGGGCCTGTCCGTGTTCGAGGTCGTCACGTGCAACCATACGTCACCATTGCGGGACTGACGTATCAGGCTTCCGTCGGAAACGGGGTGGCGAGTCGGGCCGTTCGGAGTCGCTCGAGGCAGTCGAGACGAGTGGCTTTGTCATGCTCTCGCGTTTAGGGCCGTCGGCCCGTACAGCGGCGTATGGCGGACGCTCGACTCGACGGCCTGTTCGACGACACGCAGGGAAACGCGGTACTCGCGTGGGCGCTGACGATCGCGCTCGTCGCGTTGGCGATCAATCACGGGTTCGCGGACTCGTACCGCTGGTTCGCGTTTACCGCGTTCGCGGTCGCCATCGTCCTGCTTCCCGTCGTCGCGTTTCGAGATCCGCTCGTGATGCCGCCGTGGGAGTTGCTGGTGCTGGTCTTGCTCCCCGTCGTCGACGCGACGGTCCTCGGCGAGTCGGCGCTGACGTCGATCGCCGTCTACGTCGCCGTCGCCGCGGTCGCGCTCGTCGTCACCGTGGAGACCGACCGGTTCACCCCCGTCCGGATGAACCACGCCTTCGCGGTCGCGCTCGTCGTACTGACGACGCTCGCCGTCGCCGGCGCGTGGAACGTCGCCCAGTGGCTGGCCGACGTAACGTTCGGGACGGAGTACATACTGAACGGGCGCTCACAGGACGCGGCCAACCGCACGCTGATGATCGACTTCGGGTACGCGGCGGTGGCCGGCCTGTTCGCTGGCGTCCTCTTCGGCCGCTACTTCGGGTCCTACGGCGACGAGGTGGTCGAGACGCCGCGGGACACCTCGCCCGACGAGGAGCCGGATCCCGTCCCGACGCTGATCCGCGATCAGCTGAACGTCCCCGATGGGATCGTCGTCCGACTCTCCCGAGGCATGCAGGCGGCGCTCGCGATCCTCCTCGTATACGGCGTCGTCAGCCGCGATCTGACGACCGTCTCGAACGCCGCCATCGCGCTCGCGATCACGTTCCTCCCCGCGCTCCTCGAGCGCGACGCCAAGTTGCCCCTCGAGCCGGGGCTGGTGTTCTGGCTCACGGCGGCCGTCTTCCTGCACGTCCTCGGATCGGCCGGCATGTACGCGCTCGTCGGTCAGTGGGACAGCATGACGCACACGGTCTCGGCGTCGATCGTCGCCGCGGGCGGCTACGCGGTCGTCCGAGCGATCGACCTCCATACCGACGAGATCTACGTCCCGCCCGCGATGTTGTTCGCGTTCATCCTCGTGTTCGTACTGGCCTTCGGCGTCGTCTGGGAACTCATGGAGTTCGGCATCGACTGGAGCGCCCAGCGGCTCGGCCTCGAGGCGGTGCTGGCCCAGCACGGGCTCGACGACACGATCAGCGATCTCGTCTACGATACCGTCGGGGCCGTCGTCGCCGCGGTCTGGGGCTCGTTCTATCTCACCGACCTCTCCGAGCGCATCGCCGGCCGACTCGCGGCCTCGTAACTCACTCGGCCGCGTCGGTCAGTCGCTGCACCTCGTCGTCGGACAGCGACAGCTGCGAGGCGGCGACGTTCGACTCGAGGTGGTCGGGATCTGAGGTCCCCGGAATCGGGAGGATGACCGGTGAGCGCTCGAGGAGCCACGCCAGCGCGACCTGTCGGCGCGTCGCGTCGTAGGTCTCGGCGATCTCGTCTAAGAGGTCGCCGTGTTCGGCCAGGTCGTCGCCGTTGATCGGGGCCCACGGGATGAAGCCGATGTCGTTCTCGGCACAGACCTCGAGGGAATCGGCCGCGCCGCGGTCGTTCAGGTTGTACCGGTTCTGGACGGTCGCGACCTCGACCTGTTCCCGGGCCTGATCGATGAGTTCCGGGGAGACGTTGCTGAGGCCGACCTGATCGACGAATCCCTCGTCTTTGAGTTCCGCAAACGCCGCCACGGAGTCCTCGAACGGCGTGTCGTCGTCTGGCCGGTGGAACTGATAGAGGTCGATGGTGTCGGTCCGGAGTCGGTCCAACGACGTCAGCACCTGATTCCGGATGTAGTCGGGGTCGCCGTGGGCGAGCCAGTCGCCCTCGCGGTTGCGCAACAGGCCGGCCTTGGTCGCGACCAGCACGTCGTCGGGATCGCCGATCGCCTCGCCGATGAGTCGTTCGCTGGTTGCCGGGCCGTAGGAGTCGGCCGTGTCGATGAGGTCGACACCGCAGTCGACGGCGTGTTCGACGACCTCACGGGCGGCCGCCTCGTCGTCGGGCGCGCCGATAATGTCCTCGCCCGTGATCCGCATCGCCCCGAACCCGAGCCGATGGACCGTCGTCTCGCCGATCTCGAACGTGTCGCTCTCGTTTGTGATCGAGTTACTGCTCACGTCCGTATGTCAGCCTCGGGCCCCTTGAGAAGTCGGCTTCCCGAACGATGTGCCGGTTACGCCAGTTGGGTCCGTTTCGCCGTCCGACTCGAGGGATACCACCGTTCGTCTCGCCGGACTAGTATCGTATGGTATCATGCCCCAATCGCTAACTGTCGGGCGACCGTAACGGCGATATGGGTGACCCCGGGCAGTTGTATGCCGTCATCATCGGCGTTCTCCTGCTCGTCGCGTTGGGAGTCAGCGTCCCGGTTCTCGTCGGAATCGCACGGGACGGCCTCGAGCGCCACCGCAAGCGACGGGCCGGTAAACTGGAGCGCGACACCGACGACGAGGAGTTCGACCGCAGGCCCCCCGGAGCATTCGAGGCGGACACGGCGGATCGAACGCGCGTGACGTGTCGTCGCTGCGGTACGGAAAACGACGCCGAGTTCACGTACTGTCGTCGCTGTACGACGCCGCTTTGACCGCTCTCGAACGGATCGAGGTAACCGATCGAGGGCCGTTCGTCGTGGGTCGTTCTGCAGTCAGTTCCGTGAGCCGTCGTCACTCGAGCGTCGTATCTCTCTGATAGTATGGAAAATTCTTATAACGTATTGGAAAGTGTGCTTTACACGAGATGGCAGAAACGTACTCCCGTAAGCTCTCCGCCGGGATCGGACTCATGATCGCCGGCGTCATCGCATTGACCGTCGGTGCCGACGTGGCACCCGATCCGGAGATCAGCACCGCCCTCGCGATCGGCGGCGGCCTCCTCATCACGCTCGTCGGTGTCTGGTCGTTTCGCCTCGCCGAGCGACGAAACGACTACGACGAACGGTATCTCAAGATCGGCCTCCGGGGAACGGCGGTCTCCCTCTGGGTGTTCTTCTGGGCGGTCGCCGTCTGGACGACCCTCGAGCGCAGTACCGATCTCACGACGCCGGTACTCGAACCGCTGACGTGGCTCATGATCGTGCCGTTTCTCGTATTGCCGAGTACGATCTGGTACTACGGACGGGTCATGTGAACGATGGAGAACGATCTCACCGTCTGGCGGGCGAAAGCCGACATCACGCAAGCCGAACTCGCCGATCAGGTCGGTGTTTCGCGACAGACGATCAACGCGATCGAACGCGGGCGGTACGACCCGAGCCTCGAGCTTGCGTTCGAGTTAGCACGCTATTTCGACTGCCGAATCGAAGACATCTTCGACTACGAGCCGGACGACTGAGCGCTGGGGGGGCCGATCGAACGCGTTCGATACCCCGGTTTCGACACTGTCGGTCGTCCGCGCACGGCGGCGCGCCTTTCACGGACGGGCTCGGATCCGCGCCGACCGCTCGCGTTAGAGGTCCTCTCCCGTCGCTTCTTCCGCCGTCTCTTCGACACCCTCAGACACTGCCTCCTCGGTCCCACCCGAGAGGTATCCCTCGATCATCTCGGCGACGATTTTGAGCGCGTCCATAGCGTTCGTTCTCGAATACAAATACAATAAATTAATCGATTATCATCAGTTCGACTGGAGAACACGGCAGTTTCGACGATATGAATCGATACCTGGCCTCACAGAGCAGGCTCTCGGAGATGGACCGAACGGAAACGCCGTCCCGGATTTGACCGGGGGGTCCGGCTTGCTTCGCTGCAGGGGCTAGATGTGGAGTTAGCATCCGCTCGGGAAAATACAAGGCCAAGGCGGCCCATGAGTCGGATATGGTCGACCAGAACGTCGGCGGCCGTGACAGACTCGTCCGCGCACTACTCGCCGTTGTGCTGACGCTCGTCGCAGCAACCACGCTCCGAAACGGCAAGCGCAAGACCGGCCTGCTTGCCCTCGTCGGGGCGCTCGGGCTCGGCTTCAACACGACGACGTGTTTCTGCGGGCTGAATGAGGCGCTCGGGATCGACACGACGACCGACGAGTAGCGGCCCTTCTTCGAGTGAGAGAGCGACTACGCCTCGTTCACAAGCCGTTCAGCCTCGAGTTCCGTTCCCGACTCGAGTAATTCCGACAGAGAATGCTGGTCGACGGTACGTACAATGGAATGAAACGCCCGCCAGCGAAGGGTGCGTTCATGAGCCGGTTCAAATCTCTCCGGAATCGCGGGGGTAACACTGCCGAAATCCGCCGCTGTACGGTCAATACACAACGAACCGTAGGAGTATGCCGCCTCCCGGACCTCAACCGGTGGTTTACATGCTCATACGATAACCCCCTGAGTAGACGATGACCCGCGATGCTGACCGTCGGCTCGAACGGCTGCAAGAGCGTATCGAGGACAGCGAAGATATCAGTAGCGACGATCGAGAGGCCCTCATCGACTTCGACAGGCAACTCGCCCTCCTCGGAAGCCAGTACGGCAAGCAGCGCCGTGCGAAGCTCGTCAGGCACTGTGTTCGAATCTCCGAGAACGTTGGTGGACTCGCGGATGCTCTCAACGATAAGAGAGCAGCGGAAGATATCGTCCGTTGGATCCACAGTAACTACGAAAACGAGGAATCGAACCGCGACTATCGGGTTGCCCTTCGGATGTTTGGCAAGCGCGTCACTGACGGCGATAAGATCCCCGACAGTATCTCCTGGGTCTCCGCGACGACATCGAAGAACTACAATCCGATGCCGGACCCGGCGAAGATGCTCTGGTGGGACGACCACATCAAGCCGATGCTCGAGGAGTGTCGTCACCATCGTGACAAAGCTCTCATCGCGACCGCATGGGACTCCGGCGCTCGAAGCGGTGAGATTCTGTCCCTTACCGTCGGCGACATCGCCGATCACAAGTACGGTCTCCAGATTTCCGTCGACGGGAAGAAGGGCGAGAGGTCGATTATGCTCATCGCTGCTGCTCCGTATCTCCGACAATGGCTGAATGTCCATCCCGCACCGAACGATCCGCAAGCACCACTGTGGTGCCAGCTCGATCAGCCGAAAGAAGTCAGCTATCAGATGAAGCTGAAGATCCTGAAGAAGCACGCCCGGAAGGCCGGCGTCACTCACACCGACGTTACCTTTACTCAGATGCGGAAATCCTCCGCATCCTATCTCGCTTCCGAGGGCGTCAACCAGGCGCACCTCGAGGACCATCACGGATGGGATCGCGGTTCCGATGTCGCCGCTCGCTACGTCGCCGTCTTCGGTGACGCCAACGATCGAGAGATCGCGAGGGCTCACGGCGTCGACGTCGAGGAAGACGAATCCGACCCCATCTCTCCGCAGACTTGTCCACGCTGCCAGCGGAAGACGCCACGGAACGAATCGCTTTGCGTGTGGTGCGGTCAAGCGATGGAACACGGGGCGGTTGAAGAGATCGAGGAGCGACAACAGGAGACGCGAACTGAACTCCTCAAGATCGCCCGTGACGATCCCGAGTTGCTCGACGATCTCGAGCGAATCGAGCAGTTCATCGAACTCGCTGACGAGAATCCCGGAGTACTTCGGGAGGCCCGAGAGTTCGCCGACGCCAGTACGGACTGAGGTTGTCATTAGACGCGTTCCTCCATGTCCTGTTTCGCTCGATCGATTTCATGCTCGATATCATGAAGGAGCGGCTCGTCTCCATAGCGGATTATCGCCGCCAGAGCGAGCCCTCGAACGAACTTATCGTCGCCGTGTTTGATGATACGGACGAGCGTGTCCTTGTTCTCCTGAACGTACCGATCCGGATCGGAAGCGGCCCCACTCATAGGACCTCACCCCCGGTTAGCCCGAAATCGGAGGGAGAGTGTTTCTCGATGTGATGTGCCGTCTTCTTGCTTCTGAGGCCAACACCACAGACCGGGCACTCGACGAGCCGGATCTTGTCGTGGCCGAATCGCTCGATTCGCTTTCCAATCTCGTCGCTGGTACGGCTACTAATTTCGTCGCTCGAGTCGACCTGACTACGTTCTGTATTGTCTTCGTGGGTTGCGTGCATGCGTCCAGTCTTCGCAGCCGAGTCGGCCGGCCAGACCGGAGCCGCGAGAAACAAGACGAACCCGAACGTTCTTATCTACGGAATTTGTAGATGAACGTACGGAGACCCGTCCTGTTCGACGGCTCCAAGCTTCCAATTCGACGGCGGCGTACCCACCCCAGATTGAATGGGGAGAGCCCCAAAGTGTGCCAGCACTCCGGTGTTCTGCCGCCGTGTCCTACACTCGTTAGTGTCACTGATCTCGTTCGTAACTACCTGTCGGCCTCTTCGGGATCGTATTGATCAGCCATCTTGTTTAGCAGCTCGTCATAGGATTCCCCGCCGCGTTTGAGGGCTCTTACGCGGTCACGGGTTTCAGGATCAACCTTGATGTCTGCATAGTTCCCGGTCGAGGCCATCGGCCTCTAGTTCAGAGGGCCCCTTCATTAGCTTTATGAAGTTTCTGATTAAGCTATCTGTAGATGACTGAGCCAGACATCGATGTATCCCGCGAGGGGCCAAACGGGATACTCACTGATAGTGATCGACGGTATCTCCTTAGTCAAATATCAGGGTACGATGTCGAGTGGAGCGGTGACGAAAATCAGAAGCGATGGCGTATTCGAGAAAAGATCAAAGCGGGCTTCGATGATTTCCGGTGGATAACCAGCTTAGATGACAAAGAGTTCGGACTTATTTTCGATGATTTAGGATTTGCTGCTGCTGATATCGATGAAATCCCTACTGGGTCCGTCAGGGAAATATTAGCAGAACTCGGCCACGGTCACCAACAGAACGATCTCCAAGCCACTCTCGAAGTCATCTATAAAGCGTGTTTAATGGCTCCCCGTGTCGACTTCGAGCGATTAGTCGAACGAGCGATCCTAAACGCCGAAAGCCGGTGGACCGACCACGCTCCTGGCGGAAAATATCCGGTCTCAGTAGACGCCTCTGTTGAAGTCGAATACCAAAATATTCCTGATGTTGAAACAATTGAGGAGAAACTCGAGTACGGTGAACGGATAACTCGTGAGGAGATCGGGGAGCTGTTTCTCAAAGGGCGTATCGAACCGGGTGATCTCTCACAACGAGATATTGATACACGAATTTTAGATGAAGAGCATGACGAGAAACTCCTTGGTCTTAAAGAAGTGAAGTGGGATCATGAAGAATTTCCGGAATAGACGGAACTAATAGCAAAGCGATCCATTAGAGGTGGGAAGCTTCCTGATCTTGAGTTGGTCGTCTTACTCGAGCTAAAACGACCAGCAAAAGGCGGAGAGTAAGGGGGTAGAAGACACTTCTGAGTAGGAGGCAGAGGGGAGATTAAAGGGAGGAAATGCTAACTGCGGATCGTCGTCGATCGAGCAGCGAAAGAGCAACACAAGCAGGTAATCAGAGGGGTGCTTGTGGCTGCTCAAGGGGAAGTCATCTGGATCGAGGCAAAACGACCAGCGAAAAGGCAGGGATGGCAGGGGGATACGACCCAGTCTCGAGCAGCCAGAAAGGGGGCCCTTGAGGGGGTGGTCATGGCTGGTCGAGCGATTGGTCGGAACGGTTCAGGGAGAGACGACCAGTGACGACCAGCAAAAAGGCGGAGACGGCAGGGGGACACGAGCAACTCTCGAGCAGTCAGAAGGGGGGCCTGAAGGGGGTGGTAGCGGCTGCTCGAGGGACGGTCGCTTCGATCGAGGCAAAACGACCAGGGAAAAGGCAGGGACGGCAGGGCGATACGACCCAGTCTCGAGCAGTCAGAAGGGGCCCTGAAGGGGGTGGTAGGAGTCGATCGGGGACACCTTGTTCGGCTCGAGCAGCGAAAGAGCAGCAACGACCAGGCAAACAAGGGGGTGGTAGCGGCTGCTCGAGGGGCGGTCGCTCTGATCGAGGCAAAACGACCAGGGAAAAGGAAGGGACGGCAAGGGGATTCAAGACAGAGACGACCAGCAAAAACGAGGGGGTTCAGGGGTGGGTAGCAGGTGGTTGAGGGGATATTTCTCCACTCGAGCTATGAGAGACCAGCGATACCCAGCGAAAGCAAGGGACGGCAAGGGGGCTCGAGGTAACATCAATCAGGAATAAAAGGACAAGAAGGGGGCTATCTCACTGGGTCGTTTACCGCGCGCAGATCGAAAGCGAATCGACCAGCGAGATCGAGTGCTGGTAGTGGAGCTTTTTGCTGTTACTCGGTTTGCTCTTGATACTCGTATTTCGTCTTCGAGCGTTGCTCACGAACGCGCTGGATGTATCGTGATCGGGCCTCCTCATCGAGAACATCCCAGACACCAGGGAGTGGTGTAACTCCTTGTGTCGCCTCAGCAGCCAGTTCAGTGATCTCTTGCAATTCGTCGATCGCTGCGCGCATTCTGTAGATGTCCTCTGCTCGTAGCTCTTCGCCGCGATCGAGGCGGCGTGCCGATGTCGAAAAGGCGTCTCGGGCGACTTCTTCGCTTATCCGCTCGAGTTCCTTCTGGAGCAATATTCGACCAGTACCTTCCCAGTCCAATTCACTCATCGATTTGCAACCTCATTCTTCCAATCGTTGATGGGTTCTGATACTGTACGTCGGATTTATCCGCGTCGTTCTCGTAGCATATCATGCTGGCTTATCCAGCACGGTCGAGGGCGCTGCAACGCCCCGACCCCCCTATGAGGCCGTTTCCGTGCTATACTAGCATTCAGTCATACAGCCCAAATATCTTACTATCTGTAAGCTACTTTCTGTAGTCTGTGGAGAGTAGATCACAGTAACTATTATTCTAGAATCGAACAATAGTGCATGGCGTTGGATAGATCGGATCTCAACGGAGCTGATAAAGCCATTATTGCCGCCCTTAGAGAGGGTCGAAACATACCGAGTAACTTGGCTGACGAATTGGATTACTCAAGAGAATATGTCTCTAGTCGCTTGAAGAGGCTTCGAGAACATGATATTGTGGAGAATATTGGAGGGGGCGTATACGAACTCATCGAAGAGAACGTGCCAACAGAAGAGTGATCCTCTATTTTGTTACTTTATACTAATCTCATACCAGTTGTTCGGTCGGAAGAGTGCTTCTAAGAGCCGTAGTCATGCATCAGTTGTCTTCTCTTTATAGCTGAGATGTGGGGCTGATCTCGTGGTTGACGGTCGCCAGCACCGATGAGGTCGACCTGCCAATTTTCTCTATTTGTAGAAGCAAAGACATGGAGAAGCTCACCATGCTTAAGACGATCCTGTTCGTTGCCGTTGAATTCGACCGTCTGATTGCTGTCCTCTTTGACGGTAGTAACAGAGTCCATGGACCCTATAGTTCCTTGGCTGCGTTTGATTTCACATGCTGCTTTCTCCGAAGTTATAATGTCCAAAATAAGAGCTTGGTCTATGATCATGTCCATCGACTTGAAGTTGATATTGAATCCAGCACTATCTCCTAGGTTATGATTAGTTCCGATATGTTGGGTGTCAATTGGACACGACCCTGTAAATGGGAGATCCTGAGCGATCGGATCCATGGATTGAGAGAAGGCCTCTTCTATGGACATCTTATTAGCTATCCAGATTTGTGCTGGTTCTATGGGTTCCTCCCGTGTTTCTCCTAAAATATTCTCATACTGAATAAAAAGGCGGACTGTTGCACTCTGAGTACCTGTATAGTTAAGTTTCGCTGTTGCAGTTGTGAATCGAGATAATGTGTCTGAAAAATAACTGCTATTCATTCCAATGATGACTGAAGATTTGAATTGCCCACTATCACTAGCAGCCAGATTAGAACCTTGGGCTGGTGAGGAATCCTCACTCTCAGTTAAGGGTGTTCCAGTCGGCTGAATATCATAATATTCATTCTCTGTCTCAATAGTACACGACAACGTAAGATTCCTTGCAATACCATTCCCTTCATTTTCTATTTCAAACTTAACCCGATCGCCCTTGCTAAACGAAATGTTTTGGACCGATAATAGGGGTTCGTGGTTCGCGCGACTAATCTCCGTCTGTGATTTGATGAGTTCCGTTTGTTTTTCCTGAATCTCAGCTTGTGTTCTTTGAACGTTCCTCATTTCACGGTAGAAATAAACCAATACTGAACTGAGTAGAACAGAACCAAGAGCCCCTATTACTTCGCTCCAGTGAAGAAGCCAATCGAAGATAGCCTGCATCAACTGATATCGGGTTCTCATATCATATAATTGTTCTCTCGATAGAATCTCTGCTCCTTTCTATAGTGTCCGCGAAGCCTGTCTTCGAGGACAATTTCACCCAGTATCAGGAGCTAATGGCGACTGATAGCCCGGAAGATCATGTTCTGTAGGGATAAAACTGAGAATCGAGGACATGAGCGTGAACGTAGGCCACGAAAGAAAACTAATCAACGAAACGGGTTTTCTGGCGATCAAGACGTAATATTGAGTCGACTATAGTGCCAGCTCGGGCCCTCCGGTTCGAGGGATCCCTGAAAGACCATATTGAGGTTGATATCCTCGTCATCGTTCGGAATGACAGGTTCGTCCCAGAATTCGACATCGTCGACAACAAACTGAACGATAGGGTTTTTCTTCAGCAGGAAGTTGACTCGTTCGGAGAAGAGACGGTTAATGAACGAACAGAGTTCTTCGGGACTTTCAGCACCCTGTAGGTAGGCATCGAGGCCGTGAACGGTGACGTTATAGGGAAGGTTTCCCCTCTGGTCGATCCGACGGAGGAACTCGACAACGCTCATCTCGTTATCGAACATGTCCTCATGACTGAGTGCGTCGCGAGCGACGACGTGATATCCGATATCGAAGTTCATTGAACTGGTACTAGATGATTCGTTATCTGTCTTAAACCTCAGTACTACAACTGGCCGGTCAGAAGAACCGGTCCATCTCGGCTTGGGTATCGGAGTTCTCTTCGACGTACTCCGCGATCTGTGCGTAATCGTCGTCGTTGTGGATCTCGCTCAGTCGGCTAAGGGCAGCTATCGCCTCGTCGTCGGTCCACTTTCCGAACTCTCGCGAGAGTTTGTCCGTTTCGAGAAGGTAGTAGAGGTAGTGCGCCTTGTCGATCGCAAGCGGGTCTTTCTTCCTCTCGATACGATCGGCTCGCTGCGTCGGTGACAGCACTCGGAGAGAGTCGCCATCCTGTTCGAGTAGTCCCTCGTTGACGAGTTCGGAGACGTCGACGCCGCGCTGTCGAAGGTCCTTGTTCAGCGCATTGTAGGAGATTGAACTCCCGCGACCGAGAACATAGGTAAGGTAGACGGCACTGAGTGCATCCATCTCGTTACTCATTATTTGGACGCGTTCAGCCATCAGCTGATCGTCGACGATATCGCGGATGGTCTCCAGCGCGTCGTCGACAGACATCGGGTCGCCCTCGTGGGTGACGTTCGGATAGTGCTTTGAGAACACCTCGAGGCACTTGCCCATCGTGACTGCGAAGATATCGCCCTGAGTAAGCCGGGAACCGCTCTCCTCAAGTCGGTTGATTTCCTCGTTGGCCCGGAAGTAGATGTCGTCCTCGAGGGAACGCCAACTCACTGGTTCAGGATCTACTTCCCGGTTCCGGCAGACGACGATCATGTCGTACTCGATGTTCGCCTTCTCATGGATGTGGGTACTACCACGCATTTCTCCGCGAATCGGGTAGAGAGCCGTGACGTAGAACCCAGCTTCCAGAACGGATTTGAGGACCGTACTCCAACCCTCGGTCTCCTTATGATGGAAGGTGAAGGCCATGATACCGTCGTCCTTCAGCTTCTGGTTCGCCTGGTCGAAAACGTTCGTCAGCCCCGTGACGAAGTGATCCTCGTCCCGGTACGTGTCGACGCTATCCTCACCGGCGGGGTCACTCACTACTTCGCTGGCCTTCGGCGTGAGTTCAGCCGTGAAGTGTTCGTACTCGTCTTCGAGAATCTGCTTGAGCCAGACGTAGTAGAAGTCCGCTGTTTCGGAGTACATCACGTTGTCGAAGTACGGGGGGTCCGTGATGACCGCGTCCACACTGTCATCCTCTACCGGGAGGTACTCGGAGGTTCCACAGCGGAGGTACACATTCCCTTCTGCCCCCAACTCGGACGGGTCATCTACGAGGTGACCCTCGATTTTCCCAACACCGTCCCGCTGTTTCGTCTCCCCATCTTCGACATACTTCTCATACGGGTTCTGGCAGAACTCTTTGCCAGCACGCATCTTATCGAATTCGCCTGTGAAACTACCACGTCCATACTTTGCCCCCCAGACGTTGTTTTCAGCGGCTGTATGCCTGGCTAGGATAGTATGTCGTTTGTATAGCCCTTCAAGCGTATGTCGACTCTTATTGTAGTCACAGAACATATTATTAAATTCTGTTGCGCTCGAGAAGGCCAACAATAGGTATTCCTTGATGTTCTGATTTTCGACACCATCTATTTCGTCTAGCAATTTAGATAGACATAGGAGCTGACGGTCGTTGAACATCTGATGGTAATATTCGTATCCATGATTACGTGCGCGATCAGAGCTACCACGGTAGCGTTCTTGCGTCGGAATTGGCAGAATATCCCGTTTTTGCTCAAGTTTGCTTTGAGCTTGCTGGATTAGCCGATGATCGAATTCCTCTGGCTCTTTGTATCCACGTTCATCTGCTTCTGGACAGTAGTATTCGATAGCATAAGGTTCCCTCTCAGCCATACCGAACCTCTCTACACTCTCGATAATGTCCATCTCGGGGTGTTCGTCACAGTGTGGACAAGTGTAAGTACCTCGTGAAGCGTGGCCCGCATCGTACGGCACGAACTCGTTGTCGCATTCGGGGCATTCAGAAGAAGAACGCGAATCCTCCGTTGAGAAAATATTCCAACAATCTGGGCAAATAACATTATAGTAACTGTCGTTCGAGGAACGGGAGTTTGCTAGACGGTAGTCTTTGAAAAGAGAAACATCCTCACCACAATTCCGGCATGGTAGCTGATTGACCCAGAAGGTATGCATTACGTCCGCATAGTGGTTATCCTTATCACAGTGTGGGCATTCAGTACGGTAGTAGTCCTGAATCTCCTGCCCGACAGTTTCCTGAATCTCATTGAACGCAGCGTCAAGCTCATCAAGATTGACTGACTCAACCTCTTTTTTTACGACAAACCAAGCGACCGGATTCAGTTCACTACCAATAGCGTTACATCCCATCCGAATCGATTCCACAATGCTCGTTCCCCCTCCCATGAACGGATCAAGAATAGTTTTATCGTCGAAGTCGACATCCTCTAGATAGTACTCCCATAGTGCGGTTGGGTTCTCCCAATTAATCTCCGGGAGGTCGTCATCATGACCTAACGTTGACTGTCTTTCACCGTCAACAGTCATCTCCTTGTCTGCGAGTGCATACAAAATCATACTCCGAAATACCGACCCGAGACGCCGAGCCCACCACTTGTGCATGGTATAGACTGGCCGGTAGTACCGTTTCGCGTGAGCCTCCTTGTCCGCAATCTCGTTGACTTGCTCGATCGGGAATGTAATCTCGATAGGCCGTCTGTTGGTGTCGTCTTCGTTCATGGATTAGAGTTCGAATTGAATTCGCGGTGTGATGCATTCCGTGAGACTGAGACCGCCGTGAGTGAACGTGGAGTACTTGCCTCTCGCCGGCCACGTGTACCTTCCGATAGGCGTGTAATACCCGTCGGCTTCGACCACGAGACCTTCGTCGACGAGATCATCTGCGTTCACATCGGCGACGCTCTCGAAGCGGCCACTGAACGTCTCTTGGAGTCGGTTCTTGTTCCGCTCACCAACCGGGAAGGTATTCCCCGAGTCGAGTCGAACGTACCCGTGGTCAGATCCAACGACGATACGCTCAGCATCGAGCTGATTGACGATACGACCGAAGGTCCGTTCGGTCTTCTCGTACATCTCCTCGATGGTCGAGAGCTTCGTCTTTCCCTCCTGGATGTTCTCCAGAAGCGCGTCGGGGAACCGGCACCACACGATGTCCTCATCACCGTCTAGCGACGGGTCGTCGTCTTTCACGTCCCGCTGCTTGTATTCCCGCTTCAGATCCGAATAACCGACGCGGTCTCGGTATGGCGTCGTCTCTGAGGGCACTGTTGAGAACGAGTAGCCGACGGTCGGTTCGTACCCCTCATCCCGGAGGAAGTCAACAAGCAGGCTTCCCTCGCGGACGCTCATCGCGTCCATCACTACGAAGGCCCCGTCCTCAGGAACCGCCATCGACGCCTCGTTGACGCACCGGTCTGCGAGTACGTCCCCGTAGAACTCCTGATAGACATCGACGAGCAGTCGCTCGTAGGTCTTCATCTGTATTTCCCGATCGTAGTGGCTACTCACGGACTCTGCAGCAGGGCTCCAGATTCCCCACATCGACTCCCAGACGCTCTCGACAGGATCGTTTGATTCGACCAGCCCAGTCAGTGCCTCAGTCCTGAACTTCACGCTCGATCACCACCGTTGCGTCGATGTGGTTCCCGGAGGGAAGGCTCTCGACGAATTCGATCAGTTCCTCCTTCGAGAGCCCGTCCACGTCGTAGGACAGGTCGATACTCGTCACGGTATCCGTATCTCCGTTGACCCGCGCTTCGGCGTGACTCCGGAGTACTCTGGCGCTGGGTCCTTCGAGGTTGACCCGCTTCGTCTCCGTCTCTGTGGCGACGGTCGACTCCGTCTCGTCGTCACCATCGTCGTCCACCGTGGTCGTCGTATTTTCTGGCTTCCCCGTAATCGTGGTCTGGCTCTTGATCGTCGTCGTGGACCCACCACTGCTACTCTCGGTCTCCGGCGTTTGCTCCGTATAGACGGACTCGTCGAGGTTATCCGGGTGGTGGATGGTGAGTTGATCGTCGAGATCGGGGAGTCGATCACCCTTCTGCTTCGCGGAGAACTTCCCACGATCGCCCTCGAGGACGATTTTCTCGTCCCGGTAGAGCTGACCAAGGGCCGAGGTGAATACGCTCCGGTCGAGCAGTACCGGCATTCGACGGAACTGGTGGAAGTCGTTCAGCATCGACTCGATTGCGATGCCGCCGTCCGTCTCTTGAACTTCCTCGACGATCTTCTCGCCGACGTACGCCTTGTCCCGCCCGACCTTGCTCTTTACGTCCTGGACATCGGCGGTGATACTCTTCTTTCGCATCCGGAGTCCGCCTTCAGGATCCTCGCTCCACTTCACCCAACTCCCGTACCGGTCCTGAAGTTCGTTCCGCAGCTCGCGGCGCTCGTCGCGGATAATTTTCCCGAGTTCGCTGTTCTCGTCTTCGACCTTCCCTCGGAGATTCTCCGCACCGAGTACTCGAGCGGCCTTGTTGATGATCTCACTATCGTCCCGAATCTTCTGGTTCGGCGTGACGAACAGTGCGGTGTTCGCGTAGGTCCGGTTCTCGAAGAACTCCTCGAGTTCCGCCTGGAGTGCCCCGTTTGAGAGGTAGTCGAGCGTCACCACAACGGAGATTTCATTCGTGTCCGGAACGTCGTCATCGGGATAGATGTAGACATCACCGTTCCAGACATCGTCCTTGACCACTTCCCCGAGCTTCGTCTCAATGGATTCACGATTCCTACTCAGAACACGCTCCTGTTCGCGTGTGACAAGCGCGGTCAGCTTTGGATCCTCTGTGATGTAGTAGTGGTCCTGCTGCTCATCTCTGTCCAAGTAGTGAGCGGTCCCATAGAGGCTGCTCAAAGACATGTCGAGCTTCGAGATCGACGTCTTTCCAGGCTTGTATGTTCCGAGCAGGCACTCAGTCACAGATGCCATCTGCGAGCGTTCGTCGAGCGTGTACAGGAGGATGGTCTTTAGCAGTTCGTCACCGAAGTCGATATCCTCGACCGCCTCCAGATCTGAGTTATAGCGGTTGAACAGCGTCTGGTTGATTCCTCGGAACGCGGCCGCTTCGATGTCCGACGTAATGATGAGATTGGTCTCTTCGTACCGCTCCCGAACCGTCTCCGCGAGTACGTTCATCGCACCACGGACGTTTTGCCGCTCACGGCCGCCCTCGTAGAGGCTATCCAGCAAGTCGAGCAGCTCCGGATGGAACGGATAGGTTTCTACCATCCGGTTCTCGTAGCGTTTCTCCTCTTCGAGTTCGATGGGATAGCCATATCCCTCAATGTACTCTTGGATAACATCTCGAACCGCACGCTCGTCGATTTCGTTCCGCCGTGTCTCAAAGAGACGGTGGAGGATGATGCGTTCGCGATCGCCCGTCGCGTTCAGATCGACCGCATAGGGATCGGTACGGTTGAGAATCCGCTTTAAGTCCTGACTCTTGTCGAGCAACGTAGTAAAGACAAACAGATTCTCATCGGGGTCGTTCGCAACCTCCAAAAGGTTCTGGAGGAAGAATTCGTTTCGGTTCAGCAACTCTTCGTCGTCTTGTTTGTCGAACGACTCCCACCAGGTCTCTATTTCGTCGAAGAAAATTGCTGCATTCGCATTCGAGACCAGTTCTTCGATGTGATCCGTCGTGGGATAGCGTTCGATGTCATCGAGGATATCCTGACCACCTAAGTCTTCGAAGATCGGCTCCCAGATCAGGTTCGCATCGGTTTTACTCGTCGAGAGAATGGAAGCTTTCGCAGAATCAGGGAGACTGACTGGGATATCCCACTCATCAAGCCAGTCCTGGGCCACGACGGGGTCGTTAAACAGATGATAGAGTACGAGCAGTCCGTGAGACTTACCAGCGCCGTATGGACCAGACAGGGTGATTGCACCCTGGCTGTCGCGCCCGCTAAGTTTGTTCCCGACGTGTTCGAACGCACTCCTGAGAGCGTTTGAGGGGTACGTCATCGAGAGTAACTGCTGCGGGTCGTTTTCCAGTCGATCGCTAGACTCATCTACCTTGTGAGCCAGGAGAACCCCCTGAAATTGCCCTTCCTTCACTTCATCCCGGGGCGTGAGGAACTCGGAGATAGCCATGTAAGTCCCTCCGCAACTGTTACACTTCATACTTTCCACCAGAAGTGAAGGAGACTGCGCTCAGCTTTCGTGGGCCGATTGCAGGACACCTCTGGAAAGATGGTGTCCGAGAATTCGGGGAAAGTCGGCCAGAATTGGCCCGATTATACCAGTCAACACTACCACAAGAACTAGATTACTGGGAGTTCTTGTCCGGTATGCAGGCAAGCCGGACAGCATGAAAAGCGTGACGACATGAAGGTGTAGCTCAGTCAGGATGAATCGACGACTCTTCTTGACGCTGCCAACGGACCTAGCCGCTGATCGCACACTCTGAGCACTCGATACGGCCTCCGTAACCGTAAGACTCGTTTCTAAATTCTAAACAAGGTCTATGGTGTATCTCTTACAGAATATCGAACATTCACGGAATTGATAAACTGGCAAGTTTGTCCTACTTCATAGATAGCAACATGATTATGTCTTTGACGCGATAAACGAGACCAATGAGTGCGATATTCGCCAGTTTTGTCGTGAGTCTGCTTGCGGCAAACTCTGGTCGGGCCTACGATCGTTTACGTAACGAGGTTGAAAATATAAATCGTGAGTCCGATTATTCCGTGGATCTTGACTCCGTTGAGACCGAGTTCCAGCGGTCTCTTCAGGACCAGATCAACGAACAGGTAGAGGATTATCTTGCGGAACCGTTGTCTGAGGCGATAGAGCCATGGGACCTTTTTGTGAACGAATTACATGGGATCGAGTCCGGCAGCAGCAGCGTCGAAGAAATTGATGCTGGGGACCATGACTGGCTCGCCGTCAAGACGGAGGAAGAAGCAGTTGATCAGATCGTCGATACCTGGATTCGAATCGCTGAGCGGAACCACGACGAATCAATCCCGCCTCAACCTGTCCGGAAGGTCGTGATAAAGGCTTACAATGAATCTGTTGACCGATTTCATGAGGAAATCGCAGGCACCGAACTCGCCGATGAGGCCCTCCTTGGGTCTCTTGACGATTTACGTGAACGACTTGCTAGTCTTGCCGCTGACAATCACAACACAAATGTTTATAAGAGCCGTACAGAGTTCGAGCGTCTTTCAACGCTGTTCGATCACCAGCCTGATTATGTCCCGGTCACTGCCGAACTGGAGACCATAGATATCGATCCCGAGACAGATACTATCAAAGTAGAGGATGCAAAAGAGGAAATATTACACCTTCTTAATGAAGGAATTGATCTGATTGCTGTATCTGGCGATGGAGGGGCAGGGAAAAGCCGACTGCTCGCTGCTGTAGGCGAAGAACTTGAAAACCATGACACCCTCGACGTTTATTATGTGACAAATTCTTTGGAGCAAAAGCCCCTTCCCCTCGATCGTGATACCGTCCTCTTTGTCGACGATGCCGGCCGAGAGGATATGGAGTATTTTCTTCGGAAAGCAGTCCCAGAAGAGCGGAGACAATCAAAACGTAACCACACAGTCCAAGTTGTCGCAGCCACCAGATCGGTCTATGATGAAACATTGGAAGGCACTGTCACTGGCCTCGGAACCGCCGATACAAGGTCTCTCAAGTTAGATAATCTAGATGAGTCCGATATACTTAAATTAATTGAATACTATGATCTAAGCGAAGATACCGTAAACCACATTGTCGACCGCTCCGATGGAAATCCATTTTTTGCACTTCTAATTGCAAGACTCGCTGCTGAGGGGAGAAAAAATCGACTCACGATCAAAGAGGCTCTCGCAGACGTTGTTGGTGAGATGACTAGTTCAGAAGCCGATCTTAACCAAGTTGCTGAGACTGACTCTGCCCAAGCTGTGGAGCGCTGGCTTGAAGCGTTGGCCCTCTGGCAACATTATATCGAACCCGATGACAAGGAACTTATCACAGAACAAGCGCCTGGCTTTACAAGCCCCAGTGCCCGAAGGCGTCAACTTGATTCACTTGCTAAGAACGGTTATTTTGACAAAAGCGAGATGCCGGAAGTCGGTAGTTTTGAATATTCTCATCGTTATGACGTACTCGCCGATTATCTTCGCTTCGAGATAATTAAGGATGATCAGCACTATCCATACCTCCAAAGAGGTACTCTATCTGAGAAAGCACCAGGGGTTGCCCGGGGCGTTGTTGATCTGAAAGGCAGTCCACTCTCTCGCCTATACGCGAATATGGACGAGGAGATAGAGGAACTAGTAGGCTGGTTAGCTGAAGAAATACTCAATGTTGGTCTCTCGCTTCACCACATACTTGAAGCTGAAAATCACCTTATGCAGGTAGCCCCTAATCGTGTTCCGTTAAATGAGATTCTCGATCGTATTGACTCTTCAAACGAACCAAATGCTTGGGCCGATCCGATGGTTCGCTTCACTGGTTCTGTCATCAGTTACTTAACTAGTGAGAAAGAGCCGAATCTAGCAGCAGAGTGGTTACATTATGCAGACAAAGTGTACAATAGAGGTGATATTGAAAGCGATAAGTATGCGAAACTGCTTTCTCACGCAATACGCCAGTACGGCGCTGTCAATGAACTTGATAGGGTTGAAGAGATAGTTGAAAAACTTCGACAACTACCTGAATCGGGGGCTCATGAAGAAATTGCAGTTGGACTAGCAAATTCTGCGAATATCTATGGAAAATTAAAGCACTTCTCGAAACTAGAGGCAACCTTGTCATATTTACGTGATTTATATGGGAGATATCCAGAATCGGATATCCATGTGCCACTCGCAATGGGCCTAATGAATACAGCGGCAGGTTATGGTGGGTTAGAACATTTTAGGGAAGCAGAGGCTGCATTATCAGAACTTAGGGAACTGCACGAGGAATACCCGGAAATTCCCGTATCTAAGCAGCTTGGGATGGGTCTAGCAAATGCAGTTACTGACTATGGCGAAGCAAGACGTTTCAAGGACGCTGAAGAGGCACTTTCCGATCTCCGGGAACTCCACAGCAAGCATTCAGAAGCGATTATTAGAGAGGAACTTGCCATTGGGCTTTACAATGCGGCTATAAATTACGGGAAGGCGAAGAAGTTCAGTGATATGGAGACGATACTGTCGGAACTAAATAACCTCCACGAGATACATCAAGAAGCAGCTATCCGTGAGGAACTCGCAGATGGGCTCTCGGAGGCAGCTGCCCACTATAGTGTGGCAAAGCAGATGGATGACGTTGAGATGGTAGTCTCGGAACTTGAGGACCTTCATCAGGAATATCCAGAATCACACATTCGAGAGAAACTTTCGAGTGCATTACACAATATGTCGGTTGGTTATGCGAACATGAAACAGTGGGGGGATGTCAGAGAAGTTTTGTCTAAGCTTCGAAAACTTCACCAGGAATATCCAGAAGTAGGCATACGTAGGACACTATCATTAAGTTTAGCCAATACGGCTGGTGAGTTATGCAAATCGCAACGATGGGACGACTTAGATTCTATATTGACGGAACTTAGAGATCTCCATGAAGAGTACCCTGATGCGGTTATCCGTTCTAACCTTGCAACAGGGCTGACTTATGCCGTTGAAACAAATTGCAATGAGATGCGTTTCGATCCAGTCAAAGAGTACGTCGACGAGTTGTCGTCAATTGTTGATGCCCATGGTGATCTAGGTGGTTTTGAGGAAAAAGATCGATTTTCGCAAGCTTTTCAAAAACTTATCTTGGATCTCTTCAACCATGTCCCTGAGACTGCCTTGACAGCAGTCGATTTGATGGCCGAAATCACCGACAAGATATCTGTTCTGCAGTTACAGGTCAAACTGGGACAAGAGGCTGAACGTCTGCATAATGAGGGTGTAATAACGACTGAGACGTATAGGAAGATTCTTGATCGACTTTGATACAGGACAAATAGAAATAACATCATTAAAACGTGTCTGAGCGTTCGCGAACTAATACTCTCTGCTAGATTCTCTATTAGGCGTGTCCCTAAGGGGGACTTCAGCAAAACACATTCCTGCCTCCCCGTGCCGTACCCCTGGGGGGGAGGAACACCGAGCTATGAAGAAAGAAGCAGAGTTTGCTGCGAAATCGCCGCGCTAGATAGTGTTGCCACTACCGAGGCGGGTTCAGCCGAGGTGATGCCACGCTACTGAGGCAAAGGATTTCGTCTCGGTCTTATCGATCGACCGGAGGCCAGAGTCGATCTCTTTCGCGTATTGGATCTTGGCCATCCGGTACCGATCCTCGGGCATATCGGCAGCAGTCCACAGCTCGTAACCTTCCCGGATCTTTCGCTTAATATCGTCTACGACACCGAACTCTAGTCGAAGTTCTTCCCCATCCCGATCTCGGACATCGATATCGTGTTTTGCGGCCCATGCGATGAACGCACTCGTCGATTGATCGAGTCCACGTTCGGCCGCTTCGATCGCCTTGGCACCGGCTTCCGCAGCTCGTCTCGTCGCTTCCTTGGCTTCTTTCACTGCGTCGTGGACGAGATCCGCGATGTACTTCGATCGAAGAGAGACCCGTCCATACTCCCGCTCGACCAGCTCCGGAATTCTGTTTAGGGCCCTACGGACACTCCCTGGATGACGGCCCGTCTCGTCAGCGATATCCTGTGGACTCACCTCGCCCCCGTCCGTGACGAGAACCTCGAGGGATTCCCACGCCGTCGGGGCGATCCCGTCCGCGAGGTGCTTGATGACGACCGACTCTTGACGGTGCTTGATTTGCGTGAAGTCGAGTTCGATGATATCGCGATCGCGGTCAGAGTCCTCGGCCACGAAGTATGCATCGTCGACGTAGGTTCCGGCCCCCGATCGAAGCGGAAGACCGGCTTCCGCGAGAACGCTGAGAAGCGTCTCCTCGAGTTCACGATTGAGACGTTCGATATCCGCTGGAGACGCATCGAGTTGCTCCTTCCAGAACGATCGTTGGTAGGATACACCGACTTTCGGATGCGCGATTGAGCGGCTGTTGTCCAGACTCACTGCCTGCTGCGCGTAGTAGTGTTTCACTTCCTTCGGTAACTCGTGCGATGGAAACGCCTCACGGACACGTCGTGGGCCGAGAGTCGCCGTGTGATAGTATCCGGGGCGATCTCGAGCGTGTTCATCACTGTCGTACTGAACGAGTTTGCGTCGCCCCGTGCGGTCGTTCTCGAGCAGGTGGCCCAGTTGGGCTATCGGACCGTCCCGCGCATGCACTGGGCCACTCTCGTTCTTGTGGACGCGTACGTATCGCTCGGCATCAAGGATCGTCGAAAAGTCGTGTAGCTCGTCGAAGTACCGGCTGTTGATTCCGATCGCGCGCGCCGCGTGCTGGATCAGTGGGTGATAACGATCGAATTCGATATTCGAGCCTTGGACGTGGAGATTCACTCCTTCGTCGAGATCGTCGGGGACGCTGATTTCGTTACCGCCCTCGCTTCGCATTCCCTGCCATCGCGGCGCGATATGAGCGTGGAACGACCGCTCGCCGACAATATCTTTGCTGCTCTCGACACTGAGATCGAACTCGCGCATCTCTGCGAGTCGGAAGTCAGTGCCAGTCGGAAGCTGCTCGCCGGGATGTTCGAGGCCGGAGTCTCGATAGGAGAGCGTCACTTGCCATGACTCGCCCGCGAATTCGAACTCCGCGCGCTGGCTCCCGTCGCCGTCCTTGATCCGTCGGTCGCACGCGAAGAACGGATCGAGACCGTACTCGTCGAAGAGGAAGTGAGCCGCGAACTCGTGCGGCGCGGTCTCGATCAGCTGCACCCGCGCTCACCCCCCTTGCGAACGACGGCATAGAGACCACTGAGTAGGGGGTTTGTGGTTACGGCATGTAAACCGAGAAGGTCATGCCGCCTCCCGGATTTGAACCGGGGACAGCTCGATCTTCAGTCGAGTGCTCTCCCAGTCTGAGCTAAGGCGGCGCATCTCTTTCTCCGTCCATCGTATAAAAAAGGATTTCGAATCGCGATCGTCGTTCCGATCGGCTTACAGGTGGCCGGCCGGCGACCGGACCGCTCGAGTACGGGTGTGATTCGTGAGTAATGGAGGCGATACACGCGACTCTACATGCCATTACCGGCGTCTGTTGGAATTTCGGATATTCAAGACACCCTTTTGCGCCCCGGGAGGTAATACCGTGTTATGGAAGCCCTTACCTCGAGTCAGGAGGCCCATGAACTCGACGCCGACACGATTCTCGAGCTGTTAGCGAACCGCCGGCGTCGCTACCTCCTCTATGCCCTTCGCGGTCGGGAGGACCCGATCGAACTCTCGACGCTGGCCGAAACGGTCGCGGGCTGGGAACACGACGTCCCGCCGGACGAGGTCGCGAAAAACGAGTACAAGAGCGTCTACGTGTCGTCGGTCCAGTGTCACGTCCCGAAACTGGACGACGCCGGCGTCGTCGACCACGACGAGGACAACCACACCGTCGTCCTCGCGGACAACTTCGACCAACTCGAGCCGTACCTCCGGATCGTCGTCAAGGACGAACCGGAGAACTCGACGCTGCATGCCGCCCTCCAGACCGAGTCGGGCGAGGGCCTGCTCGGTCAGATCCGTGAAAACGTCGCCCGACTCAAACAGTAACGCCAGCACTACGGCCGGCGTTGGTCGGTCAGACGTCTCGACTCGAGGTCGTTTCTCCCCGTTTGCCGGACCGCTCGGAGCGGCGGGTTTGAACACGGTAAAGTCTCGGCTGGGCCCGGGCGGGTTCGAACAACGCGAAGACTCGCTCACTGGGTTCGCGTCGCCTTCTCTCGTTCGAACCGTCCCTCGGTCCACATACCTGCTGCTCGCGAAGTTGCTCGCAACAGGAAGTGGGCTCGGGCGGGTTCGAACCACCGACCTCGGCCTTGTAAAGGCCGCGTCATGACCAGCTAGACCACGAGCCCGCACCCGAGACGAGTAGGTCCGTCCGAATAACCTTTACTCTCTGGCCCCACAGGAATCGTGCATGGCGCTCGAGTCCGTCTGGAAGGGGCTGCTGGTGATCGCCGCCGTCTCGATCATCGGCGTCGTCCTCGTGCAAGCCGGGTTGGTCTCGGTTCCGTGGGGACCGGACGAGGGCGAAGTCCGGATCTTCGACGACGAGACCGACGACGAGTCGACGACGCGATCGGATACCGGAGACGGCACCACGAACGAAGCCGACAGCGGGAACGGCTCCAGCGGTGGGACTGACGGCGGCAGCGCCACCGACGACGGTGACGGCGATGCCAGTAGTGACACGGACGACAGCGGTTCCACTGACGCTGACGACGGCTCGAGTGCCAGCGACGACGGTGCCACGGACGACGGGACCAGCGCCGAACCCAAAGCCGTCGTCGACGTCGAGGTCGCCGACGACCGTTCGGAACGCTACACCGGCCTGAGCGATCACGACACCCTCGAGCGGGGCAACGGCATGCTGTTCGTCCACAATCGGGAGCAGGAACTCACCTACGTCATGCGCGAGATGGACTTCGACATCGACATCATCTTCATCGACGCCGACGGCGAGATAACTCAGATACACCACGCCCGCGCACCCGAACCCGGCGAGGACGGCGAGGACCTCGAGTACTCGGGCCGCGGGAAGTGGGTCCTCGAGGTGCCCCGCGGCTACGCGAACGAAACCGGGATCGAGGTCGGCGATCGGGTCGAGATCGACCTCGAGTCGAACCGGACGTCGATCTTCGAGGTTACCCCCGGCTTCGACACGCTCGAGCAGTGGGCGCTGGCCGATCCCGACGCAGCCCCGACGGCGGCCGTCCGCCCCTGACGTGTTTCGATTCGTAGATAACCCTTATTGCCGGCGATCCCGGAGCCGTGTGCAATGAGTGGCGCCGACTTGGACGAGGACGATCCCTTCGAGGAACAACGCGAGGAGATCGAGAACCCGATGAAGCGGTTGTTCCTCGAGTACGGATCGAACTACACCGGTGCCGCGGTCGTCGGGATCATCGCGAGCTTCTTCGCCCGAATCCTGGATCTGCTCCCCGCGCTCATGCTCGGGATCGCGATCGACGCCGTGATCCGACAGGACATCCCGTACGCCGAGGCGTTCCCGATCGGCAGCGGGTTCGTCGGCCCGTACGTCCCCGACGGCCGAATGGCGCAGTTCTGGCTGACGGTCGGAATCATCGCCGGTTCCTTCCTGCTGTCGGCGGTCTTTCACTGGACCCGAAACTGGGGGTTCAACACCTTCGCCCAGAACGTCCAACACGACATCCGGACCGACACCTACGACGAGATGCAGCGTCTGGACATGGGCTTTTTCGCGGACAAACAGACCGGCGAGATGATGTCGATCCTCTCGAACGACGTCAACCGCCTCGAGAAGTTCTTAAACGACGGGATGAACTCCCTCTTTCGGCTGCTCGTGATGGTGGTCGGGATCGGCGGCCTGCTGTTTGCGATCAACAGACAGCTCGCGCTGGTCGCCCTGCTTCCGGTGCCACTGATCGCCGTCTTCACCTACCTGTTCATCCAGACCATCCAACCCAAGTACGCGGCAGTCCGCTCGACCGTCGGGAAGGTCAACTCCCGGCTCGAGAACAACCTCGGCGGCATTCAGGTGATCAAGTCCAGCACGACCGAGTCCTACGAGTCCGACCGCGTCGAGGACGTCTCCCGGGAGTACTTCGACGCCAACTGGGGGGCGATCCGTACCCGGATCAAGTTCTTCCCCGGCCTGCGGGTCCTCGCGGGGATCGGCTTCGTCATCACCTTCACGGTCGGCGGACTCTGGGTCACACAGGGCCCGCCGGGACCGTTCACCGGCGACCTCTCGACCGGGATGTTCGTCGTCTTCATTCTCTACACCCAGCGCTTTATCTGGCCGATGGCCCAGTTCGGACAGATAATCAACATGTATCAGCGGGCCCGCGCCTCGAGCGCCCGCATCTTCGGGCTGATGGACGAACCCAACCGGGTCGGAGAAGAGCCCGACGCACCCGATCTCGAGGTAACGGAGGGCCGGGTCGAGTACGACAACGTTTCCTTCGGCTACGACGAGGAGCCGATCCTCGAGGACATCGACTTCACCGTCGAGGGCGGTGAGACGCTCGCACTGGTCGGTCCGACCGGGGCCGGCAAGTCGACGGTCCTCAAACTCCTCTTGCGGATGTACGACGTCGACGAGGGCGAGATCCGCGTCGACGGCCAGCGGGTACAGGACGTGACGCTGCGGAGCCTGCGCGAGTCGCTTGGCTACGTCAGCCAGGATACGTTCCTGTTCTACGGCAGCGTCGAGGAAAACATCAAATACGGCACCTTCGACGCCGACCGCGAGGACGTGATCGAAGCCGCGAAGATGGCCGAAGCCCACGAGTTCATCCAGAACTTGCCGGAGGGGTACGACACCGAGGTCGGCGAACGCGGCGTCAAGCTCTCGGGCGGCCAGCGCCAGCGACTCTCGATCGCCCGCGCGATCCTCAAGGATCCGGACATTCTGGTCCTCGACGAGGCGACCAGCGACGTCGACACCGAGACGGAGATGCTCATCCAGCGCTCGATCGACGACCTCGCGGAAGACCGGACCACCTTCGCCATCGCCCACCGGCTCTCGACGATCAAGGACGCCGATCAGGTGCTGGTCCTCGAGGGCGGCGAGATCGTCGAACGGGGTACCCACGAAGAGTTGCTGGAAAACGGCGGGCTCTACTCGCATCTCTGGGGTGTCCAGGCCGGCGAGATCGACGAGTTACCGCAGGAATTCATCGAACGCGCCCAGCAACGACAGGCCCGAACCGAAGCCGGCGACGACTGAAACGGTTTGCTGTAACGATGTACCGGTTGGGCCGCGAACGTCCTGCGGTCCCACCGGCAATGACTTGCAGTAGGCCGTATGAGAGGGTCTGAACTAAAACGATTCCTGTCCGTCCTGGTCGTCTTGATCCGGGCCGCCCTCGTCCTGTCTATCCTCGCCCGCGGCGGGCGGGGTCCGATCGCTGTAGTTCTTCCGTCCGATGGCCTCGTCGCTGACCATGTTCATGATCGCCCCCTCGACTTCTTCGTAGTCGCGGTACTCGTCCTCGCCGAGCGGGCCGATAAGGTCCTCGAGTGTCGTCGTGTTGCCGCTCATCTCGATCGTCTCGTCGCCGTGTTTCTCGAGGAGTTCGTCGTGGCTGATCGGGTACGACTCGCTCTCGAGGGTCTCCTGCAAGCCGCCGAGTTCGACGCCGCGTTCGCGGCTATCGTCGGGCATGGGTCGTGAAAGGAGTCGGCGACGCAAACGGGTTGGGCCTGCGTTCGCCGTGACGCAGGCGAGTCGCGGTCACCGTCACCGCGGGTTTGATGCCCGCGCGGTCGGAGTGTTCGGCCATGCACCTCTCCGAGAACACGTGGACCGACGTTCGGGACCTCAAGACCGACCTCGCGGTCGTCCCCGTCGGGAGTACGGAACAGCACGGACCCCACGCCCCGCTCGGGACGGACGTAGCGACGGCCGAGGCGGTCGCCGACGCCGGGGTCGACCGCTGCGAGCGCGAGGTCGTCCGCGCGCCGGCGATTCCGGTCGGGATCGCCGAGGAACACCGCCAGTTCCCGGGCACGATGTGGGTCTCGGCGGACACGTTCCGGGACTACGTCGGCGAGGCCGTCGCGAGCCTCGCTCACCACGGCTTCGACCGGGTCGTCCTCGTCAACGGCCACGGCGGCAACGTCGACGCCCTCCGGGAGGTCGGCGGGCGACTCACGCGGGACGGCGACGCCTACGTCGCCCCGTTCACCTGGTTCGAGGCCGTCGGCGACCACAGCGCCGATATGGGCCACGGCGGCCCCCTCGAGACGGCCCTACTACGTCACTGTGATCCCGACTCGGTTCGGGAGGACCGCATCGACGAGGCCCGCGACGGCGCTGCCGACGGCTGGGGCGAGTGGACGAGTCACGCCAACCTGGCCTACGACGCGGCCGAGTTTACGGAGAACGGAGTCGTCGGTGATCCGGGTGAAGGCGACGCTGCTCGCGGCGCGGAACTGCTCGATCTCGCCGGCGACGCGCTCGCTCGGCTGCTCGAGGCGGTCGCCGAACGCGACGTCTCGCGGCCCGCGGACCGATAGGTCGGCGAACCCGAGGGCGGCCGATTACTCCTCGTCTTCCTCGTCGTCCGCTTCGTCCGCGGCGTCGGCCGCCTCGTCGTCGGCGGGACCGGCGTCCTGCAGCGTGCCCCGAAGCGCCGGGATCGTCGACGTGAGTTCGCCGACCTGCTCGCCGGCCTCGGCGATGTCCGTGATCGCGTCCCCGAGGGCCTCGATCTCGGCCTCGAGGTCGTCGGCGTCGTCGAAGGCGTCGGCGCGTTGGCCCATCGTGAACCACTTCTTCGCGTCGCGGAGGTGATCCTCGGCGTCGCCGACTTCCAGCGCGGAGTTGAGCCCGTTGAGTGCGCCCAACACGTTGTCCGCGTCGGTCTCCCAGACGTCGTCGGCGTCGGGCAGGGCCGCCCAGGCCGCCTCGAGCGAGGACTCGACGTCCTCGCGCATCTCGTTGGCGGCTTCCCCGAACAGTTCCTCGTCGTCGCCGAGCGTCGCTTGGCTCATGTCACCGTCTTTGCGGGCACGGGGGTTAAAAGATAGCCCGAAAGTGAAAGTGAAATCAGTCGCGAGCGGGTCGATATCGGTCGAACGGCGGCACGATTTCGAAAGGGAGGTCCTCGGTCCGGCGGCGGATCGCTCGCGTCCGCCCCGTTCGGCAGCGAGCCGACGACCGCTCCGGACGGACGGCCAGACGCAAGCGACGTGTCCGGACCGTCGCAATCGTCGCTCCACGAACATCGGAATCCCCTTGCCGGCCGCAGACGAGACCCATCGTATGAGTTCCGAGACACCGACCGACGCCGAGACGGCCTGCTTCGAGGCCGGCATCAAGTTCGGCTCGCTGTACCACCAGTTCGCCGGCACGCCCGTCTCGCCCGAGAGCGCGCCCAGCCTCGCGACGGCGATGGCGGAATCGATCGAGAACCAGCCCCACTGTCGCGAAGTCACCGTCGACGTCCGAACCGACGAACTCGAGGCCGCACTCGCCGAGTCGACGGCCGACTACACCGAACTGACGGGGCGCTTCCTCGAGGTCGAAATCGTCGTCGACTACGAAGGCTGTACGGTCGTCACCCGCATGGAAATGGAGGACGGCTATCCGCTGATGCGACTCGAGTCGGTTCGAGAGTGAGTCGATCGGGGGGCGTGTGCCATCGCCGACCGCACGCCCGGCAAACCGCATGGTACTTATCGACGCTTTCCCTTCCACCGAACGAATGGCACAGTCAGTCCTGCTCACCGGGGCTGCGGGGCGGGTCGGAGACGCCATCCTCGGCGGCCTCGCGGACGACTACGAGTGGCGATTACTGGATCGGGAGCCGCCGACCGACGACCAGCCGGGCGAGTTCGTCGTCGCGGACATCACCGACGCGGAGGCCGTCCGAGAGGCGATGGACGGCATCGACGTCGTGATCCACCTCGCGGGCGACCCGCGGCCGGAAGCGCCGTGGAACAGCGTCTTGACGAACAACATCGACGGGACGCAGACGGTCTTCGAGGCGGCCGTCGACGCCGGCGTCGAGGCGGTCGTCTTCGCGTCCTCGAACCACGCCGTCGGCAACTACGAGACCGACGAGCGAACGCCCGAGATGTATCGCGAGGACGACGACTACCTGCTCGACGGGACCGAACTCCCCCGCCCGAGCAACCTCTACGGCGTCTCCAAGGCCGCCGGCGAGACGCTGGGTCGGTACTACCACGACGAACACGACCTCTCCGTTGCCTGTGTGCGCATCGGCAACCTCACGCAGGGCCACCCGCCGATCGACTACGAGCGCGGCCAGGCGATGTGGCTCTCCTACCGCGACTGTGCGCACCTGTTCGACCGCTGCATTCGTGCGGACTACGACTACGAGATCGTCTACGGCATCTCCGACAACGACCGCAAGTACTACTCGATCGCGCGCGCTCGAGCGGCGCTGGGCTACGACCCGCAGGACAACTCCGCGTACTACGATGGCGAGGAGCAAGTCGTCGAACCGGACGCCTGACAAGAGCCGGCAACCGACTCCGACGAGCCCGATTTTTTGTCGCCGCCGGTCGGATCGTGATCCATGGAGTACACGACGCTCGGCTCGACCGGGATGACGGTCAGCCGAATCTGTCTCGGTTGTATGAGCTTCGGTACGGAACGGGAGTGGATGCTCGACCCCGAGGAGAGCAAGGCGTTGATCGACCGCGCGATCGATCTCGGCATCAACTTCTTCGACACCGCGAACGTCTACTCTACCGGCGAGTCCGAGGAGATCCTCGGCGACGCGCTCGCGGGCTACGACCGCGACTCACAGGTCGTCGCGACGAAAGTCTTCGGCGAGATGGATCCCGGCAACCCCAACGCCAGCGGCCTCTCCCGCAAAGCCATCGAGCAGGAACTCGCGGCCAGCCGCGAGCGACTCGGGATGGACACCATCGACCTCTACCAGACCCACCGCTGGGACTACGAGACGCCGATCGACGAGACGCTGCGGGCGCTCGACGACGCGGTCCGCCGCGGCGAGGTACGCTACATCGGCACCTCCTCGATGTGGGCCCACCAGTTCGCCGACGCCTTGCAAACGAGCGATGCGTTAGACCTCGAGCGGTTCGCGACGATGCAGAACCACTACAACGTCCTCTATCGCGAGGAGGAACGCGAGATGTTACCCCTCTGTGACAAGGAAGACGTCGGCGTCATCCCGTGGTCACCGCTGGCCCGCGGCGTCGCGACCCGCACCCACGAGGAGATCGAGTCGACCACGCGCGGTCGGACCGACCAGTACCTCGAGCAGATGTCCTATCTCCAGGGCGGCGGCGAGGCGATCAACGAACGGATTCAGGAGTTGGCCGCCGACAAGGGCGTCTCGATGGCCCAGATCTCGCTAGCCTGGCTGCTCCACAAGGAGTGGGTCGATGCCCCCATCGTCGGCACGACCAGCGTCGAACACCTCGAAGACGCCGTCGAGGCACTCGAGATCGACCTCTCGGATTCCGATATGGAGTACCTCGAGGAACCGTACGAGCCGTTGCCGGTGGCCGGACACCAATAAACTATAGCAGGCCGGTCTCGGTCAACACCTCGGCGACCCGCTCGAGGTGGGCCGTGTGTTCCGTCCCCTCGAGACCCTGGTACATCGTCGTGATCGAGAGGTAGTCGGCCCCCAGCTCCCGCCAGGCCTGGGCGCGCTCGATCCACTCGTCTTCCTCGTCGGGAACGGCGTACATCCGGCCGGCAAGGCCGATGTCGTCGGGATCGCGGCCCGCTTCCTCGGCGTACTCGGCGAGGTCCGCGAGGTGGGCCTCGGCGTCGTCGCCCGGCTGGAACTGGGGTAACCAGCCGTCCGCAAGCCGGGCGACCCGGCGCTTGACCGGCTCTGCCATCCCGCCCATCCAGAGCGGGATCGGTTGCTGGACCGGCAGCGGTCGGATACCGGCATCGGGAATCTCGTGGAAGTCGCCGTCGAACTCGACTAGGTCGTCGGTCCACAGGGACCTGAGGACCTCAACCTGTTCCTCGATACGCTGTCCGCGCCGCGAGAAGTCCTCGCCGAGCGCGACGTATTCGGGCTCGTTCCAGCCGACGCCGACCCCCATCCGAAATCGGCCGTCGGTAAACCGATCCAGCTGGGCGGCCTGCTTCGCCACGAGCGCCGTCTGGCGCTGTGGCAGGACGAGAATCCCCGTCATGAACGTCAACGCCTCCGTCTGCCCAGCCAGATAGGAGTACGTCGTCAGCGGCTCGTGGAACGTACTCTCGTAGTCGTATGGGCCGTCCCATCCCTCCCGGTCCGGGTTCACCCCGAGGACGTGATCGTACGCCAGCACGTGTTCGTACCCCGAGGCCTCGACCCGCCGTGCGTAGTCGGCGAGCGTCTCCGGGTCGTAGCCGATCTCGAGTTGTGGTAACACGGTACCGATTTCCATACCCCGGCGTTCGGACGGGGCCGACTTGAACCCCCGGCCGCCGGCGAACGACGGCGGCTATCGGCGCGCTGGCCGACCACGTGCCGCTCAGAACGTCACCTGGCGAATCGTCACCCGAGACTCGAGCGCCGACGCATCAGAACAGTCCCTCGACGTCCTCCTCGCGAGTCCGCCGCCGGCCGACGTGGTCCGTCAGGCGCTGATAAATGATCCCCCGATGCTCGTCCTCTCGGACGAAATCGAACACCAGCGTGATGAACTGACTGCCGTCCTCGCCGGCCTCGAGGGCGTCCTCGGCGTACTCTCGAGCCCGTGCGACCAGCTCCGGGTCGTAGCCGAACTCCTCGGCGAGGACGACCGCCGCGATCGCCGTCGGCTCGAACGCGAGCCCCGAAAGCGAGGGGGGCCCGTCCTCGTGTTCGATCGGGACTGGCGGGCCTCGCTCGATCCGTTCGGGATCGGTCGCGAGTTCGGACAGCGCGGTCCGGATCGGCTCGAGTCCCAGATCGCGGTAGTCCGCGGGCAGCCCCGCGAGGTACGCGCCGCCGCTCTCGGCGAGCCCGACCGCGCCCTCCCAGTTTCGCTCGCGGGCGTGGTAGACCGCACCGCTGTACTGGATGAGTCCATGAAGCAACCGTTCGTCGTCGCTACCGGACTCGCACTCGAGCCAGCGGTCCTCCCAGGCGTCGTGGGCGGCGTGGTAGTGGCCGGCGTTGAAGATCGCGGCCCCCGATCGAAGGTGATCGCGCATAGCCGTGGTTGGGGCTCGAAACTCGAGAACGTGACGAAAACGGAGACCGCCGGATACCTCGTCGAGGAGCGACCGGGGACGCACCGGGAGCGAACGGCCCCGTCGCCGCCCGACGACGCGTACCGCCTCCGGCAGGGCGGGCAGACGACTGTGGACGGGTCGATTCCGGGACGTGTGATCCCAACCGGTTACTGGCCGCCACCGGTGCGGCGGTATCCGTTGTGAGGGGCTCCGTACGGATTAGTATGGTATTGCTTCCGGCGTTTCCGAGCGCGTTCGAGGACGGTAAGCATTCCCTACCGGCCAGTCAGCTCGAGCGTTCAGGCATCGAACCCGTCCTCGAACCGGAAGATGCCGTTTCGCTGGACGACCTCGCCGTCGATCTCGAGGCGGGAGTCCGTGCTAACGTCGGTGATCAGGTCGACGTGGACCGCCGAATCGTTGCCCGACTGGCCGTCGGGAAGACAGGCGTCGTACGCTCGGCCAAGCGCCAGATGGACGGTATCGCCCATTTTCTCGTCGAAGAGAATGTTGTCCGTGTAGCGGTCGATCCCGCGGTTCATCCCGATACCGAGTTCGCCCAACCGGCGCGCGCCGTCGTCCGTCTCGAGGACATCGCCGATCACGCCTTCGCCCTGTTCGGCGTCGTAATCGACGACCGCGCCGTCCTCGAACTCGAGGCGGACGTTCCGGACGGACTCGCCCCGGATCGTCATCGGCACGTCGAAGGTCACCTCGCCCTCGGTCGCGTACGGCGCGGTGAAGACCTCGCCGCTTGGCAGGTTGTGGGAATCGTAGGCGACGGAGGCGGCGCTGTTGACCGCCGTTCGGCCCTCGATCGACATCGTGAGATCGGTATCGCTCGAGACGAGCCGCACCTCCGAGCCCGCATCGAGGAGGTTTTTCAGTTGCGCCATCTCGTCGGCCAGCGACTCCCAATCGCGCAGGATAGCGTCGTAGGCGAAGTCCCGGTACTCCTCGTAGGCCATGTTCGCCTGCTGGGCCAGCGAGCGCGTCGGATGCGCCGTCGACACCCAGCGGGTCCCCAGTCGCGTCTCCCGGATCTCGTTTCTGGCCTCGGTATAGGCCCGCCGGCGCTCGCCCGGCACGTCCGCCGTCGCGCTCGTGTTTCGCCCGCCGCCCAGCGAGAGGTAGACGTCCGCGTTCTCCACGAGCGCGAGTTCGTGGGCGGGGGCCTCGTCGAACGCGTCGTCGTGGGCCTGCAGATATGCCCGCGTGACCTCGCCCGAACTGTACGTCGCGAGCAGGTTCGCGCCCCGCTCGCCGAGTTTCTCGGCGACGGCCACGGCCAGTTCGTGGGCGTCCGGCCCAACCGAGACGACCACGTCGTCGCCCGCCTCGACCCGCGCGCTCCAGTCGACCAGTACCTCGGCGTGTTCGCGGACCCGTTCGTCCATACCCGCACCTCTCGAGCGGGCTACTAAACGCTCCCCGTTCGGACCGAGAACTCCGGGGCTGTGAGGAGGGTGACTGCGAGCCGCGAGCGATCAGGCGGTGCTGGCGTCTTCGGCCGGGAACCCCTCGCGCGAGCGCACGAGCGAGACGATGGCGTAGACGACCGGGGTGTCCAGGAAGGCAATCGCGAGTTTCAGCAGGTACTGGCCGACGATCAACGAGAGCAAGAGGTCGGGCTTGAGGACCGTACCGACGCCGAGGACGGCGGGTGCAACGGCGAACGCGACGACGACGAAGATGACGGTATCGATGGCCTGACTGGAGGCCGTCGACCCGATGTTCCGAAGCCAGAGCTTCTCGGGGCCGGTGTACTCGCGGATCCGATGGAAGACGAGAACGTCCCAGTTCTGACTGACGACGTAGGCCAGGAGGCTCCCCAGTACCACGTTCGTCGACGCCCCCAGCGCGGTCTCGAACGCGCCCGGATCGACGCTCGAGGGGGCGGCGGGCGCGGCGATCGTCGACCAGACCAGCGCGAGAACGACGAAGTTCAACACGAAGCCGACGTTGACCAGCACCTGTGCGGCGCGGCGACCGTACAGTTCGGTGTAACAGTCGCTCGCGAGAAACGTCAGTGCGTAGGCGAGCGCGGCCCCCGGCAACGCGAGCTGTGCCCCGGTGATCGGGATCGCGACGGGTAGTTCGAAGGCCAATACCTTCGAGGCAGTCAACTGTGCGGTGACAAGCGCCGTCACGAAGAGGCCGATCAACGAGACCTGGGCGGCCGTTGGAGCGCCCGCGGATCGTTCCTGACTCATGCCGCCGCGTATCCGTCGAACTCACCTAAACGATGCTACTTCGCCGCCGCGATCGCCGTCCGTCACCTCGAACGGCGATCGGATTCACCGGCGACGATCGCCGTTCGCCGTTCGACCCCCCCATCGAACGCGCGCCCTCGAGACGAAAGCGGTCCGAAGGCGTTCTTGACGGACGGTCACTCCGCTTCGAATCTGACCCAACGATATCGCCAGTGTCACGAACTCTCGGGACGTATTTAACGGACGACTACGGGGACAGTTGGGGAGTACATCCAGTTGGAGAGCTGTTCCGTGGGTTTCCGTCCGATTCCGCCACCCACCACTCGAGAAAAACAGGTTCCGCTGTTTCTCTGCAGTTCGCTCGTCACCCGTTTCCTATTATAGCTCAGTATTTTTCTTTCGGCTGCGGAATAATTGCACAACTGTTATACGCATCGCGGGTCTCTCTGGAATTGCAATGGCGAAAGGAAACGTTGATTTCTTCAACGACACAGGCGGCTACGGTTTCATCGAGACTGACGACGCGGACGATGACGTTTTCTTCCACATGGAAGACGTTGGCGGTCCGGACCTCGAAGAAGGCACAGAGATCGAATTCGACATCGAACAGGCCCCCAAGGGCCCCCGCGCCACCAACGTCACCCGCCTGTAATACGGCTACTTGCGTTCGGTAACGGGTTTCACAGTTCGAATACCATTCTTCGTAACGCAGACGCCTCGAGCGACTGCGTTCGCCCGAGCGAGGGAGAACGACCCCCTCGTCGCTCGGATATAGTCGGTCGTTACCGAGTGAAATCGGACCCATCGATCCGAGAGCCTCAATTAGTTGCCCGAAACGACTTCGGAACGGTTGATACGAAATCGATAACAAATAGTCGGATTCCCGTTCGTCCACCCGAGTACACAATGGACGATCTGACTGGGTTTCAACGAGACCTTCTGTACGTGATCGCGGGGGCCGATCAGCCGTCCGGCCAAGACGTCAAAGACGAAGTCGAAACGTACTACAACAGCGAGATAAACCACGGGCGGCTGTATCCGAACCTCGATACGCTCGTCAACAAGGATCTCGTCGAGAAAGGGCAACTCGACCGCCGGACGAACTACTACGAGATCAGCGACAGCGGCCAACAAGCCATCGAACGACGCCGCGAGTGGGAGCAACAATATATCAGCGACTAATCTCCGCCGACCGCCACACGAGGTCGATACCACGGGGCCGCCACGGACGGCAACCGCCCGACGCCACGAGTACCGAATAGGCCCTTGTCCCGACCATCCCGCTCGACCCAGTCAGCACCGCCTCGAGCCGCCATCCGACCCAAAATGTGGTGCCGATGCGATTCACCGTCGCGTCTCGGTTCCCGGCTCCCGCGACTACCAGTTTTCACACCAATCGACCCCCGACTGATCGCTCCCTCGCTCGCTGAAACCCGGGGCTACTTACGTCGGGAGAGCGGTTGCTATACTATCCGAAAAAGGCGCTGTCCGTGGCGCAGTCGGGGCCGGATATCGGTTCGACCGCCCGAGACGTGATCGAAGCCGGTTCTCGCCGTGCAGCACATCCGTCCGGCAACCGTTCTGGCCGCATGACTGTCCACAGGACTGCTCTGATCGGTCCCACCAATGGAAATCGAAATTGCGACGATCGGCGGTTACGAGGAAGTCGGCCGACAGATGACGGCTGTCCGCGCTGGCGACGACATCGTGATCTTCGACATGGGTCTGAACCTGTCGAAGGTACTCATTCACGACAACATCCGAACCGAAGGCATGCACAGTCTCGATCTGATCGACATGGGTGCCATTCCGGACGACCGGATCATGAGCGATCTCGAGGGCGACGTCCAGGCGATCGTGCCGACCCACGGCCACCTCGACCACATCGGTGCGATCAGCAAACTCGCACACCGGTACGACGCCCCCATCATCGCCTCCCCGTTCACGCTCGAACTGGTCAAAGGCGAACTCGAGGAGGAAGGCAAGTTCGACGCCGACAACGAACTGATCGCGATGGATCCCGGCGAGACGACCTCGATCGGCGACAGCGGCGTCCTCGACCTCGAGTTCGTCAACGTCACCCACTCCATCGTCGACGCGATCAATCCCGTCCTCCACACGCCCGAAGGCGCCATCGTCTACGGGCTGGACAAACGGATGGATCACACCCCCGTCATCGGCGATCCGATCGACATGGAACGGTTCCGCGAGATCGGCCGTGAAGGCGAGGGCGTCCTCGCCTACATCGAGGACTGTACCAACGCGAACAAGAAGGGCCGAACGCCATCCGAGAACGTCGCCCGCGAACACCTCCGTGACGTCCTCTACAGCATGGAGGACTACGACGGCGGCATCGTCGCGACGACGTTCTCGAGTCACATCGCACGGGTGAAGTCTCTCATCGAGTTCGCTCGAGATATCGGCCGGCAGCCGATCCTGCTGGGCCGATCGATGGAAACCTACTCCGGCACCGCGAAACAGATCGGGATCGACTTCCCCTCCGACGTCGAGATGGTCGGCTACCGACAATCCATCGAGCAGACCTTCGAGCGAATCATGAACGAGGGCAAGGAGAACTTCCTCCCCGTCGTTACCGGTCATCAGGGCGAGCCGCGTGCGACCCTCACCCGTATGGGCCGCGGCGAGACGCCCTACGAACTGGAGGACGGTGACAAAGTCGTCTTCTCGGCACGGGTGATTCCGGAACCGACCAACGAGGGCCAGCGCTACCAGGCCGAGAAACTCCTCCGCATGCAAGGTGCGCGCATCTACGACGATATTCACGTCTCGGGGCACCTCTGTCAGGAGGGTCACTACGAGATGCTCGATGCGCTGCAGCCCGAACACGTGATTCCGGCCCACCAGAACATGAGCGGCTTCTCGGGATACGTCGATCTGGCCACTAATCAGGGATACAAGCTCGGACGGGATCTGCACGTCACCTCGAACGGGAATATCATCGAACTCGTCTGAGTTAGCCAACAGCGGTTTCTCTTCTCTCAGTTACAAACAGTGCGACAATAAATACGAAAACCCGCATAGTCGCTACTATGCGGGTTGAAGTATGAATGGAAGCGGCGAAACGGGGTTCCCAGAGGGTCGCCCACTCCAGTACTGACCGTAACGTAGGCGAGCTTATCTTCCGTGTTCGGGATGGGTACGGGAGGCACCTCGCCACTATGGCCGCTGTAATGCCGACCGGCGGAATCGAACCGCCGTCAGACCACGATCGGTATATTTCGGCTCTATTGGCCGATATGAATGGTGGCGGCGAATCAGATTTCCCAGAGGGTCGCCCACTCCAGTACTGACCGAAACGCAGGCGAGCTTATCTTCCGTGTTCGGGATGGGTACGGGAGGCACCTCGCCGCTATG
>NZ_JBPJSJ010000022.1:0-54888 GCF_051225675.1 Natrinema sp. CGMCC1.2065
GGCGCTGGTCGCGGGCACGTACGCCCCGAGCCCGTATTCGGGGAGCAGCGGGCGATCGAACGCGTCGATCCGCGGCCCGTACGACTCCCGGAGGCGCTCGAGGGCGGACTCGTCGACCAGCGCGGCCCGCCAGCGGTCGACGCCCGCAGAGAGCAGGACGAACCGCGCGTCGGTCCCCGCGAAGAGGTCCTCGGTGATCGCCCACAGGACGGCCGGCAGGTTGTCGGTCCCCAGCGGCGTCTCGGGGTAGGTCACGGTCGTCTCGCGGCTCCGACCGCGCGGATCGGTGGCGGTGAGTCCCAGTCCGTCGCCGGTACGCTCGACCGCCAGCGACCAGCCGACCGACTCGAAGACGCCGGTCAGTGCCCGCTCGAGCGCGGCCGTCCGGTAGCGAGCGTCACAGGCGATCCCGCGGTCGCTCCGGGCGATCGTTCGGCGAAGCACTGCCGTCCGGTCGCGGTCGGTCGCGAACGCGTCGGCCAGCGCCGCCTCGAGGGAGCCGTCGCTCGACGTGGCTGCGGTCACGTCGGCCGGCGTGACGCCGAACGAGCCGAGGACGTCGGCGGCGACCGGCGGATCGTCAGTGGTCGGGAGGGCCAGGGCCATCGGTGGCTCCCGGTTCCACGAACGGGCACATATATCCTCGTCAGACGCAGGACAACGCATACGCGAGCCGACCGGATGGACGCGGACAGCGGTCGTCGGCCCGGAAGCGACGGGCAGCGCGCATCGCTCACCCCGCCGGCCGGCGGACGATGGTAACCCGAAACCGGCGACGGATGCCGGAGAACGAGATCGACCCCCGCGTTTCTGCCACAACTACCAAGCCGGTCGACTCGTTCTAGCGAAACGAGATCGGTGAGGGCCGGTACTGGTCGCGCTCGCGACCACAGCCGGGCGAACGGGGGGAGTCCGAGACGCGCTGTGTTCGCCCTGCGGACGGACCTGATCGACGTTTCGATACGAATGACCGAAGCGGGACACGACGGGGAGGCCGGGGCGGACGATTCGACCGTCCAGCTACTGCTCGCTGCCGACGACCGTCGAACGAAGGTCCAGGCCCTGCTCTCCGATCGGTACGAGCTGGTGATCGGCGGTCCCGTCGCCGATGCGGACCTGTTCGTCGTCGACTCCGATCGTTTCTCCGAGTATGCCCCCTCGCTCCGGGAGCGAACGGCCGACCGACCGGCGTTTACCCCCGTCATCTTGCTTCGTCGCGATTCCCGTACCGACGACATCGCCGTCGCGGACCCCTCCGAGAGCGACGAGCCACAACTCGTCAACGCGGTCGTCGATACACCGCTCGATCCCGACCGACTCCGTCGGCGCGTCCACTCACTGCTCGTCCGACGCCACCAGTCGCGTACACTACTCGCTGACGCGACGACGGGCGACGAGCGATCTCGACAGACCCCCCTCGAGCGAGCGGCCGAGCGGCCGGCCCGCACCGATTCAGACGATACCGTCGATACCGCGGTCGATCTCCCGATCGATCGCGACGGCACCGGCCGGCCGGTAGCTGATGACCGCTACGAGGCGATCTTCAACCGGACGTCTCAGTTCACTGGCCTCCTCGAGCCGGACGGTACGATCCTCGAGGCCAACGATACTGCACTGGCGTTCGCCGGACTCGACCGGGACGATGTCGTCGGCCGTTCCTTCTGGGAAGCCGACTGGTTCGATCGATCGGCGTCGCTGCGTGAGCAGACCAAACGGGACGTCGAGCGGGCCGCCGACGGCGAGTTCGTCCGGCGAACGATCGAGATGCAGGGTACGGACGACATCGCCATCATCGACTTCTCGATCCGGCCGATCCGGGACGATTCGGGGGACGTGACGCTGCTCGTTCCCGAGGGACGTGAGATCACTTCGCTCAAGGAACGAGAACGGGACCTCCGTCGGTACCAGCGCCGGTTCGAGGCCGTCTTCGAGGACCCGAAGACCCTCGTCGGGCTGCTCGAGCCCGACGGAACGCTCGTGCAGGCGAACGAGACGGCGATGGCAGCCATCGATGCGGACCTCGAGTCGATCGTCGGCGAGCCGTTCTGGGACACGCCGTGGTGGCCCGAGGACGCGCGGGCCGACGTCCGCGAGTGGACCGATCGCGCCGCCGCCGGCGAGTACGTCGACTACGAGCGCGACCACGTCGGCACCGACGACACCTTCACCGTCACGGGGACGATCCGGCCAGTCACGAACGCCGCAGGCGAGGTCGTCTCGCTGATCGCCTCCGCCCACGACATCACCGAGCGCAAGGAACGCGAGCGGGAACTCGAGCGAACGAACGAACAGCTAGAGCGGTTCGCCAGCATCGTCAGCCACGACCTGCGGAACCCGCTGAACGTCCTCGCCGGCTGGCTCGAGCAGGCCGAAGCGACCGGGGACCCGAAGCCGTTCGAACACTGCCACGAGGCGGTCGACCGAATGGACCGGCTCATCGACGACCTACTGACGCTCGCCCGGCAGGGCGAGCAGGTCGACGCGATCGACGCCGTCGACCTCGAGCGGGTCGTCTCGGACTGTTGGCAGACGGTCGAGACGGGGTCTGCGACGCTTCGAACCGACGTCTCGGGATCGATCCACGCCGACGAAACGCGGCTCCGCCAACTCCTCGAGAACCTGTTTCACAACGCCGTCGAACATGGTTCGACGAGCCCTGCTTCCCACGCTCAGCAGGACGCCGTCGAGCATGGGTCGACGAATCCCGACTCGCAGGCTCATCAGGGTGACGTCGAATACGGCGGGTCAACGGTCACCGTCTCCGTCGGGCCGCTCGAGGACGGGTTCTACGTCGCAGACGACGGGGCGGGCATTCCGGCCGACGAACGCGAGCGCGTCTTCGAGAACGGGTATTCGACGGCATCCAACGGCACCGGATTCGGCCTCTCGATCGTCGCGACGATCGCCGAGGCCCACGGCTGGGACGTCCGCGTGACGGAGAGTACGTCGGGCGGCGCCCGGTTCGAGTTCACGGGCGTGACCGTCACGGACTGACCGAGCGGGGCCGGGGGAGTCGTTTCCCGTCAGCGACGCCGCGGCGACTCGAGTTCGATGTCGGCGTCCTCGAGCAGGTCTTCGACTTCTTCGCGTTTCTCCTGGTGGTCCTCGAGGAACTCCTTCATGAGCTGCGCCGCCTGTTCCTTGCAGTCGCCACAGAGTCGTTCGCCGTCGACACACTCGTCGTAGACGCGCTTGGCGAACTCGTCGTCGTCGCCGGACAGCAGGTAGGCGTAGAGTTCGTAGACGGGACACTCGTCGGCCTTTCCGCCCTTCTCGCGCTGTTCCTCGGCGGTCTCGCGGCCGCCGGTGGTCGCGGCCTTGACCTTGTCGTAGCCGTCCTCGGGGTCGTCCAGCAAGGAGATGTGGGAGGCTGGGATCGAGGAGGACATCTTGCCGCCGGTCAGCCCGGTCATAAAGCGGTGGTAGATCGAGGACGGCGGCTGGAAGCCGTAGCCGCCGTTGTCGACCTCGACCTCACGGGCCAGTTCCTCGGCCGCGGCGCGGTCGAGGTCGAAGGCGTCGACGTGGTTCTCGTAGACTCGCTTTTCGCCCTCGACGGCGTCGATCAGGGCGTCGAAGGCCTCGTCGGTCGCCCGCCGGTCGAAAAACCGGGTACGGGGCCGGATCGGCTCCATGCCGGCCTCCTCGAGCTTCGTCAGGACCGAACTCAGCGTGTCGGCGTCGACCGCGAGTTCCGACAGCGGCGTCTCCTCGATCGCCTCGGCGACGTGGACACACCGCAGCTGGTCGTCGTCGAAGTCGGCGGGCTCGAGGTCCGCGTAGAACTCGGCCACGAGGGCACGCTCTTCGGGCTCGAGTTCGAAGCTGGCGTAGGCTTCCGAGACTTTGAAAAAGCGCATCCGTTCGGCCAGATCCCGCGCCAGTCGGACGTGGGGATCCTGATCCGGGCCGACCGGGATCACGGTCGGCTTGGGCTCCTCGAGTTGCGGGTAGAGGATGTCGGCCATCTGGGTGACGACCGACTGCATGTGCGAGACGTCGGTCTCGCCGTCGAAGCCGTAGATCGCCTGGAACTCCGAGAAGTTGGCGTCGGCACCGAGTTCGAACGCCAGGTCCTGCAGCTCGCGGTTAGTCGACTGCCGGTAGAGTTCGCCCTCCTCGGGGTCGAAGCCGAGCGCGAGCAGGGACAGGAGGTAATCGCGGGCGTGGTCGTCGATCTCCGCCCAGGACATGCCGCGGGCCGAATTCGCCTCGAGGTCGGCGATCAGCGCGTAGGCGTCGGCCCCCTGCTGCTGGTGCCAGATGATCTCGTCGAAGACCAGCTTGTGGCCGATGTGGGGGTCGCCGGTCGGCATAAAGCCCGAGAGGACCGCCGCCGGCTCGTCGTTCTGCAGCGCTTCGGCGACCGGTCGGTAGTCGCGGTGGCCGAAGATAACCCCCCGTCGCATCAGGTAATGTGGGTTCGGGACCTCCTCGAGGATCTCGTCGAACTCCTCGATGCCGAACTCCTCGAACAGCTTGCGGTAGTCGGAGACGCTCGAGGATCCCCAGGGGTCAAGCGCGACGTCGTCCGCGCCCGCTGCACCACCGTCGGAGCGGAGCTCCGACGAGGATCGTGATCCGGCGGATCGCTCACCGCCGTCGGTGCGGGGTTCCGCAGTCGTCGGTTCCCCTGACTCGGACTCCTCGAGTGGGTCGTCTCCGGTCATTACCTGCGTTTTGGCGCGCCGGCGCGCAAAAGCCTTCGGCTTCGGCGCTCGCGCGACCGACTGACGGCTGAAGGGACGCGTTCAGGCGTCCGGTCGGGGCATCTCCTCGAGGTCACGGATCCGGGCCGTCTTCTCGACGGCTCGGTACTGCCGTCGCCACGCGTCCCGCGGGAACAGGCCGTTCCGGTCGAACAGGTCACGGGCCGCGTCGGTGAGTTCGTAGAACTTGTAGGGGTAGTCCCGAAGCCGCTCCCCGGGTTCGAACGTCCGTTCCCGGACGACGCCGACCGATTCCAGCGCGTCGAGGTGTCGCCGGATGGCGTCGTCGCTGAGCGGCGGATTCATGTAGTCCAACTCCTCGACGCTCGGGGCACCTTTCGGGTGGCCGACGATGTCCGCGAGGATGTCGGCCCGCTTCTTGTCGGTCGCCTTCTGGAGCGCCCGCCACGTATCGAACCCCTCGTCGGTAACGCGTCCCGTCCCTTGCGTCGGGTCGGCTACCGCCGTCTCTGGCCTCATACTCCCGTATTGGAGCGCCATCATCATAAACACTTGCATCTAATTGAGTCTGGTACCACAATTAGTTCCACAACTGATCTGGCACTGACCACGCAATTAATATTCTTTCCGGAACGATTCGAGAGCGATGGAACCCGGCGACGATGACGGTGATGGCTCCGAACGCGGTTTCCCGGACGAAGACGAACTCCTGACTGAACTCGAGGACGTCAGCCTCACTCCGAGCGACCACCAGCGGATCAAGGACCTCGTGAACGGTCCGGAGATGGATCGTATCAGGGGCGACGATCGCCGCTATCTAGTCGCCGGGGCAGGAGGTGAAACGGGGGCTGCAACCCGACGCGGGATCGTCTACGATCGCCTCGATGCACGGACCGATCCGCCGGCAGTCGCGATGCAACTCGAGGACTTCGGGCTCACGCCCGAGGATATCGAGTTGTGGACGCGCGTCTTCGATATCCTCTGTGGACGGGCGACGCACATCGTCGCCGTCATCGAGGACTTCGACGGCGGGTACGTCTGGGAACTCGGGTTACTGTTCGCGCCCACCTATCGCGATAAGACGTGGGTACTGAAACGACGCTATCCGGACCCGGAGACCGAGCGAGAACGCTACGACAACGGAATGGCCGCTTCGTACGTCGAACTCCTGCTAACGGGTGACCGCGCATACGAGTGGCTCGACGCCGACGAACTCCGGGACGTCGTCGACGAAGTTCCGTGACGCTCGAGCTCCGGATCCGTCGGGCCACATACTGTTATGGGTGCGCCGTCCGACCGGGCATCCATGACCGATTTCCCGGTCCTCACCGACGGCGACGTGTACTCGCAGTTCGACTACGACGGGGTCGTCGAGGCCGTGCGCGACGCCATCGCCGAACGCGCGGCCGGCACGCTCGAGGCCCCGCCGCGCTGGCGGGTTCCGGCCGGCGAGGGCGACCTCGTCTTTACCGCGGGGGCCGCGACTGGGCCGACCAACGCCGCCGGCTTTCGGGTCTACGAGACCCACGGGACCGGCGACGACCATACGGAACTGGTGGCGGTCTTCGACGCGGCGACCGGCGCGTTCGAGGGCCTGCTCGCGGGCCACGCCGTTGGCGGGCTTCGGACCGGCGGCATCGGCGGCGTCGCGATCGATGCGCTCGCTCGTTCCGACGCCGACACGCTCGGGATTCTGGGAACGGGCTTTCAGGCGCGGGCGCAGGTCGGCGCGGCGTGTGCGACTCGGGACTTCGACGATGTCGCGGTCTACAGCCCGACCGCCGAGGGCCGCGAGTCCTTCGCCGACACCCTCGAGGGCGAGGTCGAGCCGACCGTTCGCGCGGCCGACGACCCCGAGCCGGTCGTCCGCGAGGCCGACGCGCTCGTCTGTGCGACCACTAGCGAAGAGCCCGTGTTCGACCCCGACTGGCTCGAGGCCGGCACCCACGTCACGACGATCGGCCCGCGGTTCGACGACGCCCACGAACTCCCTCTCGAGGCCGTCGACCGGGCCGACGCGATCGTGACCGACTCGCTCCCGCAGGTCGATGCCTACGACCGCCCCTACATCGCCTCGGGCGCGGACCGCGACCGGATGGTCGAACTCGCCGCCGTCCTCGAGGACCCCGATCTCGGCCGCCAGCGCGCGGACGATATCACGCTGTTTTGCTCGGTCGGGCTGGCCGGGACGGAGGTCGTCCTCGGGAAGCGGTTCCTCGAGCAGTTCGTGTAGCGGACAGCCCTTCCTCTGGGTGGCGCGCGCTGTCGGCCAGCCGAACGTAGTGAGGGTGGCCGACGACGTTGCGCGAGGGATGAGTGAGGGAACGGCGTGACCGAACGAATCGGCTGGGGAGGGCGTGGCTACTCCGTGTTGCCAGTTTGAGCAGGACACTCGTCGTTTCGTCCTCGTTGCCGGTATAACGCCCGTCTTCGGTATCGATATCCCGGCCTGTTACTAGGGCGTCAATCGCTCGAGCGACCACCACTCGATCCCGTCGCCGTCGGCCGCCTCGTCGCCCACCAGCGCGAACACCATCGTCTTCCGGACGCCGTGGGCCAGCCGCACGTCCAGCGCCAGATCCCGCGGCTCGAAGACGTGGTCGGCCGGATGCACCCGCACCAGCAGTTCGGAGTGGCCCAGGTTCTCGACGGACTCCACGTCGGCGTAGGTCCGGAAGTCAGCGCCGAACTTGTAGCCCGTCTTCGGCACGACGCCGCGCTCGCGCAGTGCCGCGTAGACTCGCAACCGCCGATCGAACCGCTCGCCCTCGACCTCACGGCCCCGCTCGCGAACCGTCGTCGGCTCGAGATCGATCGCCTCCCGTTCGGCCAGATAGGCCGCCTCGAGCAGGGAACACTGCAGCGTCGGCTCGTCGTACTCCCGGCCCTCGAGGGGCTGGCCGTAGAACGTCCGCTCGTAGAGGTCAAGCGGCGGCTCCCAGACGACCACCCGGTCGGCCAGCAGGTCGGCCTCGCAGCCGTCGGGTAGGTCGGCGTCGGACCCCGACGTCCCGGTGGGATCGCGCTGATCGACCTCGAAGTAGGTGATCTCGCTCTCCTCGTCGACGACCGCCAGCACGCCCGGCTGGAGTTCCGTGGCGGGAATGTCCGTTCGCTCGCCGATGATCCGCAGGGCGTAGGCGATCTCGCCGTCGCCGGGGCCTTTCCCCCGCGGGAAGACCGCGAAGTCGGCCGCGCCGCCCGGCGGGTCGGCGACCCACGGCTTCGCGGCCGGCGAGAGGTAAAAGCCCCGCGAGCGCAGGTCCGCGTAGACCAGAAATCGTACGCCGAAATCGTCGCCGGGTTCCCGAGCGATGAACTCCCGGAACCCCAACCGCTCGCCCCCGTCGGCGTCGACGACCGCCTCGAGGTCACCCCGGTAGAGCAGATGGGCCGCTTCCACGGGTGCGAGCGCGATCTCGTTCCCCTCGAGCGGGTAGCCGTACCCCCGCGAGTCGTGATACCGCTGGCGCGCGTCGCCGCCGACCCGGACGACGCCGTCGGCCGCGTCGAACCGCCCCTCGAGTGTCATGGCCGGGTGTTTGCCGGCCGGCACTAAGTGGCTGCGGATCGATTCCTCTTCGTCGATCGTGAGCGAGAGATCGCTTCGGATGCAGCCTCCCCGAAAGCCCCTGCCTCGCTCCAGTCGCAGGACTCGCTGTGGTCCTCGCCTCACTTCGTTCGGCTGCGGTCCTTGCGTCGTCCGGCTTCCCGGAGCGAGGCAGCCCCTTTCAGTCCCGCCCACCGCAGCGGCGGCTGATCGGGGTGCTGTCGTGGAGGTGTGGTCGAGGGTCGACGGGACCGGTGGTCGGTTCAGTCGTCGGCCGCGGCGTCGCTCTCGAGCGGCCCCTCGAGCGCCCGGTCACAGGTCGCGTCGAGACAGCGGATCCCGCTGGCGGTTTCGAAGGTCGGCAGCCCACAGCCACACTCGCCGTCGACCACGCCGGCGGGGACGGCAAAGCCGATCTCACAGTCGGGATAGTGTTCGCAGCCGGCGATGAGCCCGCCACGCCGGAGGATCCGGAGGTCGCCGTCGCAGTCCGGTTCGGGGCAGTCCCACTCGCGGTCGAAGGCCTCTTTGACCGCCGCGTCGAGCGATTCACAGCCCCGATCGAGACAGACGTTGAAGGCCAGCCCGCGCTCGACGCGCATCTTGGGGAGGCCACAGTCGCAGTCACATTGGTCCCCCCGGACCGTCGCGTCGGCGGGGACGCCGTACTCGTCGCCACAGCCGACACAGTGGACCCCGCTCGAGCGCACTAAGGTCCCGTCGCAGTCGGGACAGGTACCGATGGGGGTCCCGGCCGCCGACGAGGGGTAGTGGGCGAACCCGTCCTGCTCGTGGGCGGCGATCCGTAGCGTCTGGGTGTCCTTCTTCGCGACGAGGGTGAAGTCGCCGGTCCGGTCGCTCGAGACGCTGTCGGCGCGAGTCAGCCACGCGACGGGCTGGTAGCCGTCGGTGTCGTGGACCAACACGGTGTTGTCGGGCTTGACGATCGTGGTCACTCGACCCCGGTACTCCTCGCGGTCGCCGTTCTCGGCGATGACGGTACAGTCACCCGCAAGCACGCGGATCGCGTCGTCGATCATGGCCGCGTTGGCCGCGGTATCGTACTTAAATTCGCGGCCGAGAAACCGGGAGATCGCTATCGCGCGCTCGAATTCGGTCGCTGGTCGATCACGCCATACTGGCACCCGTTCGCGTTACTGCCGCCGATTGGCACGCGCTGTCGGAATCGCCGCGGGTTCCAACAAGCCGATCCCCAGTGCAGCGAGTACCCAGATGGCGAGGCGGTGAGGACGACCGCCACGACGAGTGTCAGTGGCGAACCGATCGGCCAAGCAACAGCATCGCTGTGCTATCCGCTATTTTGCGATGTGTCCTCGTACTCGACCTGCGTCCCGTTCGCGACGGGTTGGAGGAGATACTGTTCGGTCTGACCGCGACGAACGGGTGTGAAGTCTCCCACGAAGGTCGTCGTCTGGTCCTCGCGGATCTCGAACCGGTGTTTGAACTGCAGTGGCGCATCCCCGGGCGTTCCGACGTCGGCCTCGCCCCCGTCCTCGAGGACGCCCTCGACGCCCGTCACGTCGAGCTGGAGGAACTCGTATTCTTGGGCGTCGAGTTCGCGTTCGTCGACTAGCTGCGTGTTCCCGTTTTGCAGTTTCACGAGGTCCGCCTCCTGCGGGTCGTCGAACTCGTGGTACTCGCGCCCATCGCTTTCGTCGACATCGCCTTCATCCTGTTCTTCGACGGTCTCGTTCCCGTCTTGCTGCTCGGTAGTCTCGTTGTCCGTGGAGTCAGTGCCGTCGTCATCGGCGTCGTCGCCGCTCGGTTTGACCCAGATCCCCTGGATCGTGACGATGCATGACTCGAAGTCGGCGATGTCTCCCGGTTGGTCCGTGACCTGCGTTGCGAGCGTCCCGGTCGCCGCGTTCGCGCCGGTACAGCCCGCTAATCCGATCGATCCTGCCGTTGCGATACCTGCCGATTTGAGATACGTCCGTCGATTGAGTTCTGTCATGAGTGTGAATTCGTGTGGTCCGCGTTCGACCGCCGTCCGGTTCCGTGCGTCAGTCGTTTCGTCCCGTTCATCGCAATTTCCCCTTCTCGGACAGTCACTTAATCCGGATAGTTGATGGCGACGAATTTCGCCGATTTGGCCGCATTTAGGCGGGTCTTGCGTTTCGCTACAACTCGAGCGGCGTCGCCGTGTTCGCGCCGCGACGGTTCGTCGGAGCGCGATTCGTCGATCCCCCGACGGTCGGCCCCAGTCACAGCCATCTGAGTCGTCGAGATGTCTCTGAGCTAGTAGCGTACGGACGCGGTCCCTGGCTCACAGCGCGCGTTCGAAACCGCCTCGATGGCGTCCTGTGGCTGCCCTTGTTCGGCAGGTGCGATTCGGTCGCGATGACGTCGGGACGTGTCTCGTCCCTCTATCCGACGGATTCGTCGGACGGCCTCGTCGCCCAGTGTACTGCTACTCACGGACAACTGGCTTCGTCGCGACTCGGTCGATACCGTCTCAGCCGTCACTCGCCGCGCCGTCGGTTCCAGCGTTACCGTCCGCGCGTTCGTCGGACTGCGACTCGCCGTTTCCGTCGTTCGATCCGTCGGGAGTCGGATCCGCGTTCGTCGATCGGCCAACGTCGTCGCCGGCGATCGAGCGAGCGGTCTCCGCCGTCTCGGGGCCGCCGAGTTCGCCCGCGCGGTCCCGGAGCGTCCGGATCGCCTCGGCGTCGACCCCGCTGTCGGCGAGCGCTCGGTCGGGGACCTCGCTCGCGGCGGTTTCGGCCGCGGCGGCCCGGCGCTCGATCCCGCGCATCTCCGCGACGGCCGTCGCGACTTCCGCCCGGTAACGGCCCTCGCTGATCTCGCCAGTCTCACGGGATTCGTTCAGGGTCGCGAGGCGGTCCTCGAGTTCCGCCAGTCGCTGCCGGCTCTCGTTGACTTCCGTGGCGATGACGGCCGCTTTCGTCTCGTTCGTCTCGGCGCTGGCGAACCGCACGCCGAAGGCCCGCTCCGAGACGTCGCCCTCGAGTTCGGCGTTCTGGACGCCGACGGCCGCGGCGAACTGTTCGCCGGGGGCGATCGAGTCGTTGCCTGCCTCGTCGGCGGTCCCGTCCTGAGCGCCGCCGTTCGGGGCGACGGTCGCCGCGGCCAGCGGGACCGCGACTGCAGCGACGAGCAGGACCGCAACGAGCGTGATCGATGTGGGTCGGTTCATTGGTGGTGGGTGTCGCTCGATCGATACCAGGCGGGGCGAGGACTTGGGGTCATCGACGGTTAACGCCGTTTAACGCTGTTTTCGATCCGCTCCCGTCCGGCGATTTCGACGGTTTTCGCTCCGCACCCGTCTCGGTCGGCCCGACGCGAGTCATTCGTCCTCATCTGCCGAGTCCGGGACGATTCCGTCGTCGACCTCGGGCAGCGAGAGGACGTTCTCGCGGCCGAGCCGGAACGACTCGAGCTTGCCGTCCTTGCGGAGCCCACTGACGACCTTGCTGGTCTTTGCGTCGGTCCAGTCCAGTTCCTCGACGACCGCCTGCTGTTTCATCCGGCCGCCCCGCTCTTTGACCAGCCGAAGGACCTGTTCCTCGTTGCTCAGCAGTTCCGTGTCGACTCCCGCGGCCGCGCTCTCGGCCGCGGCGTCGCTTGCCGGGTCAGACGTGCCCGCCGGACTCGAGTCGGCGGCCGATGCGGTCTCGGCAGCCGATCCGGATGGAGACTCGGTGTCGGTACCGGACGCGGACCCGCCCCCGGAGCCGGCCGCAGGGGTCCCGTCGCCGCCGGGTCGATCCGCCGTCGGCTCGCGGTTCCGGTACCACCACGCGCCGGCGGCTCCGAGGCCGAGTAAGACGACCGCCGCGCCCGCGATCAACAGCGGACTCGAACCGGTCGCGGCGCTCGCGGCGGTGACGACGATGCGGGGTTCGTCGTCGACGAAGTCGGTGTCGTCACCCCGCCAGATCACGGCCCGCTCGCGCTCGTCGTCCGGGTCGGGCGCGACCGACGTTCGCTCGTAGCCCTCGGGCCACTCGATCAGCAGTCGGGTCCCGTCGTCGAGGTAGAGTCCCGCGACGGCGTCGCCGGCCCGGAGCCGGTCGCCATCGACGGCGGCGAACCCGTCCCAGCGGAACGTGTACCTGACCACGCCGTACTCGCGGGCGAACGACTGGCGCTCGGTCTCGACGGAGAAGTCGGTGGCGGCCATCTCCCGCCCGGTCGCGTTGCTCGCCGTCGCGACCGTCCCGTTCATCCGCTCGGCGAACCGCGCCGTGTGGTTTGCCGGATCCTCCCGGATATCGTCGCGTAACGACTCGAACGCCGCCTCGCTCTCGTTGTCGTCGAGTCGGATCCAGAACTCGAGGGTCCAGTCGGCGCTGCCGTCGGCCCGGAGCGCGACGTCCATCCGGACCTCGTCGGCGTCGATCCCGTCCTGCTGGAGGGTAAACGGCTCCGACTGGGCCCCTCCCGTCGCCACCGTTCCGGTCGCTGCAATGGGACCGGCTGCGACGAGTAGTAGCGCGACGACCGCGACCGTCACGCCGGCGCGACCGTTCATACGGGTCGGTACTTCCCAGCTCGCTTAAAACACACGGATGTCGGAAAACGGCACCTCACACGCTAAAACGGGATTCCGTGCCGGATTCGACGAGAACGTATTGGGCGACTATCACTCGCCGTTACCGTTCGGGATGGCCGCGCCATTACCGGGCGTGACGCTCCGGATGGCCTCGCCGACGGCCTCGAGGGCACCGCCGAGGACGTCGGTGATCGTTTCGAGGAGGTCGGAGACGAAGTCCGGAACCCGATCGGGCAGGTCACTCGGCGGGCCGTCCGCGGGCTGTGCCGCCGCGGCACCGGTCGCGCCGAGGAGGAGTGTCAGTGCAACCGCGATCGTGAGTATCGGTCGTTGCATCACGGCTCGAGCGTGGCGGCTCACCCCTATCAACCGGGCAGTCGGTGACCGCGATTTGCGCCGATTTGAGCCGGATGTCGCCACCGTCGGCTGGGTATTGATCGCCGTCGGCCGATGGCAGGGCCGCTTACGCCCCAGGGACGCCGAACGCGCCGACGCCGAGTCGGAAGACGGCGTTGAGGACGAACAGGATCGCGATCGCGGCGAGCCACGCGATGAATCCGATGGCCGCGGCCGCCCCCCAGCCGCCGGGGTAGCGCCAGTTGATCACCCAGACCCAGGCGATCAGGGCGAGGATCGGGCCAAACAGGGGGATCCACGCGGTCAGCCCCCACGCGAACCCGCCGAGGATCGCCGTGACGAACGCGTGTGAGTAGTCGTCCACGTCGGCGACGACCCGCGCGCTGACGTAGATCGCCAGCCCGCCGACTACCAGTGCGACCAGAAACGCGACGAACGAGCCGACGATGGAAACCATACGAACCGGTACGCTTTCAATACACTTGATACCTCCCTCGCGATAACCGCCCGTGTGAGGCCGTCGCCGCCGGGGAGACGGTCGTGTTCGGAAGAAGCGTCAGCGGGGTGGTGGGGGATACGTCAGCGGGACAGGTACGGAACCGTCAGCGGGAGCGCGATTCAGGTGCCCGGCACGCCGAGTGCCGACACCGAGCCGATACCGACCAGCTCGAGGGCCGCGAGGACGACGACGGCGGCCGCCCAGGCGGCGACGCCGACCCCGGCCGACCGGAGCCAGCCGAGGTCGTAGCGCCACTTGACGACCGCGACCCAGGCGACGATCGCCAGCAGGCCGCCGACCAGCGGCACCGACTCGAGGACCGCCCAGGCGAGGGCGGCCAGCAGCGCGGTCACCACCGCGTGGCCGTAGTCGCGGGTCTCGGCGACGACGTAGGTGCCGGCCTGGAGGGCCGCGCCGCCGACCAGCAGGCTCACGGCGAACGCCAGCAGTCGGTCCTCGAGTCCGATCGGTGCCGGCTGTGCGAATGGGGGCATAGGTGTGTAGCGTTACCGGGTGGTCTATTCGTCGGTCGAGTCGTCGGTTTCGTCGTCAGCGTCGTTGTCCTCGTCGGTGGTGTCGCCGGCGTCGCTCTCGTCGGAGTCGTCACCGCTCTCGGTCGCGTCATCGTCGTCGGCAGCGTCCTCGTCGTCCGGCGTGACCTCACTGATCGCATCGCCCAGCGAGGTCTCGAGGTCGCCGCTCAGGAACGCCGAGATCCGGTCGTGGATCGCGGAGACGTGGTCGGGAACCTGTTCAGGGAGGTCGACGGCGGGCCCCTGACCGTTCCGGTCGTCAGCGTCGGCGGCTCCGTTCTCGCTGCCGTTGTCGTGGTCGTCCGCGGATCCTGCGCGGTCGTTCGCAGGGTGGTCGTCGGCAGTACTGTCCGCGCCCGTGTCCACGGACACGGGAGCGGAGCCGGGTGCCGCGGCGGCGAACCCGGTGGCTGCGATCAATGCGGCGAGTGCGACTGCGATGATGGTCGTTCGGTTCATAGCTCGCATCCGACTCTCGGCGGGTCGACGCACTTGAAGGGGTGATGCCGTGAACGCGCTTTGCCGCCGTTTTCGGGAGTTTGACCGACGGTTTCGCCCGTTTGTGCCCGGTTTACCGCGATCCGAGTGCCGGGGGGTCGGCGACACCCGGGCGACTCCGGCGCGACGACGGGACGGCGCGTCGCGCGACACGTGCCGCCGCCTCGAGCGGGCCGACCGACGGCTCGGGACGGGCGATCGAGCGGAGTGTCCAGCGATGGCTGCCGAAGACACAAACGGCTTTGCTCGTCGCCGGCGACGAGGAGGTATGGCCGATATTGCTGCCGAAATCGTACTATTCGACGGCTTCGACGAACTCGATGCGATCGGTCCCTACGAGGTCCTCCGGAACGGGGCCCAGGCTGGCGCGTCGCTCGAGACGCGGCTGGTGACCCTCGCGGAGACGGATCCCGTGCGGGCGAGCCACGGGCTCCGCCTCGAGCCCGACGGGACGCTTGGGGAGCCGGATCTGCTGCTCGTTCCCGGTGGCGGGTGGACGACCGAGGGCGGCGTCCGGGCGGCCGTCGAGGACGGTGCGCTCCCCGAGGCCGTCCGCGAGCGCTACGACGACGGGGCGACGATCGCCTCGGTCTGTACCGGCGCGATGGTGCTTTCCGCGGCCGGGATCCTCGAGGGCCGACCGGCCGCGACCCATCCCGTCGCCGTCGACGACCTCGCGGCCACCGCGGCGACCGTGGTCGACGAGCGGGTCGTCGACGACGGCGACGTCGTTACGGCCGGCGGCGTGACCTCGGGGATCGATCTGGCGCTGTGGCTGCTCGAGCGGGAGTTCGGCGGCGAAATCGCAGAGGCGGTGACCGCGGAGATGGCCCATGAGCGGCGCGGCGACGTGTTCGGATTGGAGTGACCGCTGGGAACGACCGACGAGAGGCGTCCTGCTACCGTGGCAACACTGAGTAGCCACGCCCTCTCCAGCCGATTTCTCCGCACGGGTGCGATGCACCCGTTCGGACGGTTCGCGGGACCTGCAGTTCCGCGCTAACGCTCGCTCCGGAGTCGCTCGCTCATCCCTCGCACAGTATCGTCAGCAGCCCTCACTGTCGTTCGGGCGGCTGACAGCGCGCGCCACCGCACAGAGTAGCCACTGCTCACCGCGTCGTGCCAAACGGCTATCCGTCACGACCGGATAGCCTGGGTCACATGAACGCAGTGTTGTTCGATATGGACGGCGTGTTGGTCGATAGCGAGGACTATTGGGTCGAGTTCGAGCGCGAGGAGATCTTTCCCGCGACCGTCCCCGACGCCGAGGTCGACCTGGCCGAGACCAGCGGGATGAACTTCCGCGATATCTACGACTACCTCGAGGCCGAGTACGGGACGGCCATCTCCCGTACGGAGTTCGTCGCACGCTTCGAGGCTGCCGCCGAGGAGATCTACACCGAGCGGGTCGCCCTGCTCGATGGTCTCTACGATCTGCTCGCCGAACTGGACGACCGCGGGGTCGACACGGCGCTGGTCTCCTCGTCGCCCCACGACTGGATCGACATGGTCCTCGAGCGATTCGACCTCGAGGGGGCGTTCGACCGCGTGATCAGTGCCGACGACATCGACGCGGCGAGCAAGCCCGAACCGGATGTCTTCGAGTACGCGGCCGCCGAACTCGGCGTCTCGGCTGCGGAGTGCGTCGTCGTCGAGGACTCCGAAAACGGGATCGAAGCCGGCGACAGAGCGGGCGCGACCGTCGTCGCCTACCGGATCGCTGCCCACGGCGACATCGACCGCTCGAGAGCCGACGCTGTCGTTGACTCGCCCGCGGCGCTCCGGGACCGCCTGCTCGAGGCCGTCACGACGTAGCCGTCGACCCGGGCCGACATCGACGCCCCGAGCCGACCCTCGAGATAGGTCCGAACCCGACGCGTCCGAATTCCGGTTTTGGGCGGTTGAAATAGCTATTTTCGCGGAGAAACGAATAGCGCGGGCGCAAGGTTTAGTAGGCGAGCATATAACTCTCCTGTAATGACGCTCTTACCGGTCGACACCGACGTCCTGGAAGACGTCTGTCGGAATATCGCCCAGGACAACTACGGATTTATCTACGTCTCCGATCAGAAAGGCGAGATCAAGGCAGCCTACGAGAGCGCCGACGTCGGCCTCGTCAACGCGCGGTCGCTGTCCTCGAGCGATCTCCACGAGGCGCTGACCGAGCTGGCGGCCGCTGAGTTCGTCGATCTCGAGCAGTTGCGCGACGGCGTCTTCTACGTCGATCCGTTCGGCGTCAAGGGGAACATGAACATCACGCGGGAGCTGACCAACCTGTTCGGGCAACGGCTCGTCGTCACGGGGGAGACGCTGCGCTCGCGGTTCTCGCTCGCCATCGACGATCTGGACTTCTTCGCCGACGAACTCGCCGAGCGCAACTATCTTCGGCGGATCACCGCGGGCAAGCGCGACTACTACACGATCGGCCCGCAGCTCAAGGAACACGCCGACGACGTCGGCCTCGACTCCCGCCTCGAGCGGGAGGCCTCGAACGGAAAGATCGCCCACAGCGACCTCGAGAGCGTCATCGACGTCGACGCGACCGCGGACGTCATCCGCTATCTCGACCGGGAGGGGTACATCGTCGACCTCGACGGGGAGTATCTGGTCGAGGAAGCGATCGACGAGTACGCCCAGTATCTCGCCGTGGAGATCGAAGACGCGATCGAGGCGGAGTTCGAGGACTCGAGCTACGTCCTCCGGACCGGTGAGTTCGAACAGGTCGTCGAGAACGAGATCGACAGCCGGTTCGACGTCCTTTCGACGGCCCGCAGCGTCCGCGGGGAGATCCTCGAGGGGTCCCGCGAGACGCTGGTCGACCGGCTCGGGCTCGAAGAGGGGCGGGAAATGGTCGAGGCGGTCGGCCCCTTCGAGGACGTGGTCGAGGACCACGCTCGGCGGATTCTCACGGATCTGAAGGCCGAACAGGACCAGCTACCCGGGACGCTCCCGGAGTGGGTCGAATTGGCCGAGGACCACGTCGCGGAACTGCAGGTCAGCAACGCGACTGCCGTCAACGAGTACGTCCGCGACGCGGTCCGGGAGCGCTACCGGGACCTCGTTAACGAGGAGGAGTTCGGCGGAATGGCAGCGTAAGACAACGGGAGTGGAACTCAATACTATGTCTCAAAAGTACGAATTCGAACGCATCGAAAGCGACGGACGGGAGTACGTGATCGCCGATCCGGTCAATCAGACGGCCGACCCGGTTCGGCTCGACGCTCGCTGGATCGAAGGTGACGACGTCGACGGGGAATGGGAACGAGCGATCCGGGCGATCATCAAGACGGATCTGCTGGGGTCGATGGAACTGAAGGAGGGCAACGGACGGATCGACCGCCGGCAGGCGATCGAGACGTTGGCCGCGGCCAGCGACGACGAGGGCGATATCGTCACCAGCGAACAGCAGGCCGAGGCGTTACTCGAGTTCTTCGCCGAGGAGGACATCGTCGACCTGCAGGGCGGGCAGGTCGTGATGCTTCGCAACCCGAGCGACGAGCCCGATGAAATAAACGGTCGGATGATCCTCAACTGGGCGGCCGCGATCGACGCCTGCGTCGAGAAGATCACCGAGACGATCGACCGGGTCGAGAGCGCCAAGGAGAAACTCGAGAACCGGATGGCCGACATCGACCAGGAGTCGGGAACGATCGACGAACACTTAGAGGAGACCGCTCAGGAACTCAAGAGCCTCGGCGACGGCCCCGGCGTCCCGCAGGACCCCGCGGAACTCCCTCAGGACGAACGCGAACGCTTCCAGCAGCTCAAGCGGAAGCTGATCTATCACAAGAAGATGAAGGAGGCCGATCAGGAGAACCTCGCCGAGAAAGTCGAGAGCGGGGCCGACCGGCTCGCCGACAACATCGAGATGCTCGAGTCGGCCAAGACGACGCTGGCGAACAAGCGCGAGCAGGTCCGCACGCAGGCGCTGAAAAAGCAGACGTTCCCCGACGAGGCGATGAACATCGTCGACAACATGGGTGAGCTAACGACCCAGCTCGCCGGCGTGGGCGGCATCGAGGAGGAAGTCGAAAACACCGCCGACCACGAGCTGGACGCGATGGTCGACGACGTCCTCGGCGACATCGAGAGCGTCGGGGAAACCGCTCAACAGACCGCCGGCGAGGAGGTCGCGGAGACGGACCAGGAAACGAGCGAACTCGAGATGTCGTAGGATGCGTGGGGACTCGCTACTGGGTGGCGTTCGTCGGATCGACGAGCAGGGAGAGCGGCTGCTGTCCCTGCGGACGTTCTCGGGTCCCGAGCCCGCGAGACGGGTCGAGATCGCGATGGACGCGCTCCTCGATCTCGCCGAACTGCTGCGTGCCGGGGCGCCGTTTCCCCCGCGACTCGAGTCCGACGTGGCGGCGCGGACCGTCGACGCGCGTCCCGACGGCGGTTCCCGGGTTGGCGAAACGAACGGGGACGCCGACCGCGAAGACGCCCTCGTCCGGCGGGTCCTCGAAGCCGAGTACGTTCGCGGGGCGACGACCATCGAGGGGTTCGACGACGCGACCGCCGACCGCATCGCAGCCGCGGACCGGATCGAAACCGCCGATTCGCGGGTGATCGTCCCCCTATCCCGGACCGTACCGTACGCCCTCAACTGGCGGCCGGTCATCGAGACGCTGCTCGAGCGACTCGAGGGGATCCGATCGGCCTTTGGGCGGGTTCGGGATCGAGTGCGGGCCGCGGGGATCGACCGGCCGTTCGCGGCCGGGTGCGAGGCGATCGTCGCGATGCTCGAGTCCCTCTCGCTGGTGATAGGGCGGGCGGACGCCGGGGGTCGGTACGTCCGCGACCGGACCGACCAGCGACAGGACGAGTTACTGTCGACGATCGAGGACGCGACGACGCAGCTACGGGGTGACGAGAATGCTTAACCTGACGCCAATACTGAAACGAGATCAGCCGACGTCACGCATCAAGATCGGAGCCAAGAAGGTCGGGCCGAACACCGACACCATCGAGATCCGTCACAACGACCGGCGTGCGTTCTTCTACGTCGAACCGGTCGACGACTCGATCGTCGACGGGATCGGGAACAAGGTCCGAATGCACCGGAACGTCAGGACGGTGTTCGGCGGGATCGATCGGGGCACGGACTTTCTGGTCGACCCCGACGCGACGAAACGCGACGTCGTCGAGTGTTCGTCCGCGAAGATCCACACCAGCGAAATCGCGCCCGACGACCTCGAGCCGTTCCTCCGGGAGAACGATTACCTCCTCCACCGAATGGAGGAAGTCGTCCCGAAAGGCGACGACCTGGCGACCTTCGAAGTCGCGGCGATGGAGCCGACGGACTACGCCACATTGCGGGTCACGCCCAACACCGACCTCGAGTTCATCGATGCCGGCGAACTCCGGGAACTGCGCGCGACTCGGACTGCCCCGGCCCGGGGCGGTCCGGGGCCCGGCGGCTCCGGACAGGACGGCGAGGGCGACGAGGAGGTACAGGTCTCCCTCGAGCCGAAGAAGCCGACCGTCAGCTTCGCGGAGGACGTCGCCGGGTTACCGGAAGTCAAGCGCACGGCGGAGAACCTGTTGGCGCTGTTCGATCCCGACGTCCGCGACGAGGTCGTCGAGCGATACGGCGACGAGTTCGCCTCGCGGGGCAACAGCATGCTACTCTATGGCCCGCCGGGCTGCGGGAAGACCCTCATCTCCGAGGCGATCGCCTACGAGGCCAAGTACAACTCGAACATCGAGGAGAGCTACGGCGAGGTCAAGTTCTTGGAGATCAAGGGCAGTGACGTCCTCTCGAAATACTCCGGCGAGTCGGAGAAACGCGTCGAAGCGATCTTCGAGAAGGCCCACGGGATCGCCCAAGAGGGATTCGCGGTCCTGTTTTTCGACGAGGTCGATACCCTCATTCCCGATCGGGGCGACGATTCGCTGCAACGGCACGAACGGTCGCTGACCAACGCCTTCCTCCAAGAGATGAACGAGATCGAGGACAACCTGCTCGTGATCGGGGCGACGAACATGCCCTTTACCATCGACCCGGCCGCGACCCGCCGGTTCCCGATCCAGCAGTTCATCCCCCAGCCCGACGAGACGGTGATGGCCGAGGTCTGGCAGAAACACCTCTCCGAGATGGCCGACACCGACGGGATCGAGTACGAGCGACTCGGGGCCCGCTCGGAGGGGTACACGCCGGCCGAGATCGCCGACCGCGTCCTGGGGAGCGAACTCCAGCGGGAACTCGTCGAGAGCGTTCACCTCCCCGACCGCGAGCCGATCGAACCGGACACCGACTACTTCCTCGAGCGGCTGGCCGAGACCGAGCCCAAGACGATCCGCCAGTACGTCGCGAGCGTCCGGACCCAGATCGACGACCTCGAGGGGTATCCCGAACTCAAGCGCTACGTCGAGGACCAGGCCGAGCGGTTGGACATGCGCCTGGGTTCGGAGCCCGCGTCGCTGGGCGAGTTACTCGGCGACGGCGGTGCCGAGGCGGAGCCGACAGGTGGCGGTGATGATGCCGACGGGACGACCGAGACGAACCCGGCGTCGTCCGAGTCGGTGCCGATAGACGTCTCGGAGCCGGAGGACGCCGCTGACGGCGAACGCGGGGGTGACGGCGATGAGTGACGGCTACCGACAGGTCGGCTCCTTCGAGAGCGGGCGCGTCGACGCCGTCGGCGTCGGCGACGGAGCTATTGCTGTCGGGATCGGCGAGCGGGTCGTCCTCGTCACGGGGAGTGACCGCGTCGAGATCGATCACGGCGAGCGGGTCGTCGACGTCGCGCTGGCCGATCGCGTCCTCGTCCTCTCGGCGGACGCGCTGACGATCTACTCCCGGACGGGCGATCGGATCCGGCAACAGCCGGTCGCGGACGCCCACGCGATCGCGACCGTTCCCGACGAGGGGCTCGTCGGTGTCCTCGGTCCCGATCGGCTCCGGGCCGTCGACGTCGCGACCGGCCGCGAGCGGTTCGACGTCGAGCGCACGCGGCCGGGCGGCCCGGCCGACGACGGTCTGCTCGGGACGCCCGCCGGCTTCGTGATCGCGACGTGGTCGTTCCTGACCCGGATCGGGACCGACGGCGAGGTCGGCTTCGATCGCAACCTCGAGGCGGTCGTGCGGAGCCTGGGTCGTTGCGGTGACGCCGTCGTCGCGGCCTTGCAGAACGACCGGCTCGTCTCGGCCGACCTCGAGACCGGCGAGGAGCGCTGGCAGACGGCGCTTTCGGCCGACCACGTCGCGCCCGTCGGGGAGTCGTCGGTGCTGGTGACCACCGGAGACGGCATCCGTACGGTCGATCCGGACGGTGAGACGGCGTCCGTTCCGGGGCTCTCGAGCGGCGACGGCTACGCGACGGCCGACGGCTCGCTCGTCTGTTCGATCCGGGATGGAACCGTCGCGACGCACGTCCACAGCCGCGATCGACTCCGCCTAACGGTCGCGACTGACGCCGTCGGCGTCGGGGCAACGATCGACGTCGAAGCGACCAACGCGACCGACCGGGAACGACGTGTCGATCTCGCTGCCGCCGTCGACGGCGCGACGCTGTCACCGAGCGAGCGGACGGTGACGCTCGAGGCGGGCGAGACGACGATCGTCGACTTCCCGGTCGAAGCGGTCCGCTCGGAGGGCGAGCGGACGATCGAACTCGCCGTGGACGGCTCGGTCGTCGAACGCGCCGCCGTCGAACTCGACGACGCGGCCAGCGGGGGGATCGCCGTCGAGACCACCCTCGACGTGACGGCCGTCGATCACGGTGTCGCCGAACTCGAGGTCACCGTCGAGAACGTCGGCGGCGTGGCCCTCGAGGGGGTCCGACTGCTCGAGACCGATGCCGGGACCGAGTCCCTCGAGCCCGGCGGAACGTGGACGGGGATGGTCACGCGTCCCTACGAACCCGACCGGCGGGTTTCGATCGGGCTCGAGGTCGCCCGCGGGGAGCGGCGGCGGGAGTACGCACCGACGTGTACGCTGCCGCCGACACCGACTGTCGACGTCGAGGCCGACGGCGACGCGGTTCGCGCGACCGTCGATACCGATGGCTCGGTGACGGTCGTCGACCGGCTCGTGATCGAACTCCCCGGCGCGGGCCGGGTTCGGACCGAGGTGACGATCGAGCGCGACGAACTGCTGCTCGTCGTCCCGCAGTTCGACGAGGGGACCGCCCGGATCGGGTTCGAGTCGCTCGACGTCGACGAGCGACTCCGGCTCTCCGGCGGCCCAGCCACGTTCGCCAGTACTTCGGGGATCGGCGGCTCTCCGGCGGCCGGTCGAGACCGGACTCGCGCCGAACCGACGCGGAACGACCGCTCGGCTGGGTCACCCGTCTCCCGCAGCGAGTCGCCGGGCCGGGAATCCACTGCCTCCCGCAGCGAGGACGAGCGACACGAGTCGACCGAATCCGCCGCTGCTACCGGTCTCGACGACGAGTCCGACGCGGCGTCCCCGACCGCTGAGTCGGACACGACGCCCGCGACCACCAAGGCCGACGCGACTCCGACGGCTGCCGAGCCGGATACGGGTTCGCGAGCGCGCGACGGGACGGGCGACGCCGACACCGTTGCGGGCAACGATGACCGAGACGGGGAGTCCGGGCTGGTCGCGACGCGGCGACTCGAGGGCGACTCCGCGCCGGTCGGTCACGCCGTTCGCGATCGGATCGAACTCGCGAACGAGGGTGATTCGGCGATCGAGGTCGCCGTGGAGATCGGCGACTCGACGGCCGATGTCGGTCGGCTTGCGGCCGGCGAGCGGACGACGCTCGAGCGATCGGTAGCGATGCTCTCGGGCGCGGAAACGACCGTCTCTCCGGCCACGATCAGCGTCGACGGAACGGTCAGCGAGCGGCTCGAGGGTCGGTCGATCGCCGACGCCGACGGCGGCATCGCCGTTCGCGCGACGGTCGATCCGGTCGACGGGAGCGTCGTCGCCGAACTGGTAAACCGCGACGACCGGCCCCGCCGGGTCGACGGCCTCGAGATCGGCGATCGATCGGTGTCCGTGGACGCGCGGCTCGCGGCCGGCGAGCGGACGACCGTGACCGGCGGGCTCGACGGCTGGACCGGGACGGACGCGGCCACGCTCGAGGGGACGGTGACGGTCGCGGACGAAAACGGAACCACCCAACGGGTCGATATCGTCGCCGCGGTCACGTCGGATGCCGGTGTCGAGGCCGATGACGACGACGGCGATCCCTTCCGGATCGCGATCGGATCGGGGACGCAGGTCGCCGGCGAGTACGGCACCGTCGTCCTGGTCTTCGAGAACGAGGCCGACCGGCCGCTGTCGGACGTGGCGGTGTCGGCCAGCGGCGAGCCGATCAACGACCTGTTCTACTCCGAAGCGCGTCGCGAACGCCTCGAGCCCGGCGACCGGATCGAACACTTCGTCGACATCGAATCGGGCGTGTCGTCGCCGTCGTTCGAGGCGACGGTCCGGTACGCGGTCGACGGTGACGATCGCGAGGCCGCCGTTCGCGCGGCCGGTCCGGCGACCGACGACGAGGCCGCCTGGACCGACGACCACCGTGAGCGCTGGTCGGTCGAGCGCGTCGAAAACGAGTCCGCAACGCCGGCCGTCCCGTCGGCGCTGTCCACGCCGTTCCGTCGCGAGTGATCGCCGCCGTTTTCCGATGCGAATCGCCGCGCGAGCGTCGCCGCCGGTCAGACGAGGAAATCGCCGCTGACCGACGCGCGAGCGTCCCGGAGGTACTGGTACGTGCCGCGTGCGGTGCGGACGACGATACCGATCACGAGGAGGCCGTACATCCCGGTCGCGCCGAGCAGTGACCATCGGGTTAGCTCGAGCGTGGCGGTCCGATCCGCGTACTCCGATTCGACCGCTTCGGCGCGGCTCGTCTCTCCCGCTCGCTCGAACGTCGCCGTCGCGTTCTCGTAGGCGGCGTTCATCTCGTCGACGCGATCGGTGTAGGCGTCGTACTCGGCCGGGTTCAGGAGCAGCGGCTGGCCGGCGACCGTCACGAACTGCTCGGAGTGCATCGTCTCCCACGTCTCGTCGGCGCGCTGGCGGGCGCGCTCGCCCTCGGAGACGGCCTGCGTGTAGTTCTCGAAGGCCGATTGTGCCTCCCGCTCGAGCGCCGTCGCCCGTTCGTCGTCGCCCTGCAGCAGGGTGACCCGGGCGAGCTTTCGCTTGGTCGTCGCCTCCTCGATCAGCGAGACGTCCTCGGACTCGAGGCGCGACTCGTAGTACTGTGCCTGCTCCTCGATGCCGGCGTCGAGATCACTCTCGGCCGCGGACAGCGCCGTCTCCGTGTCCGAGCGGAACGCCGCGTCGTCGAGTTCGTCCGCGTAGAGTGTCATCGTGTTGTACGCGGCCGCAGCCTGGACGATGTCCTGCTGGGCCTGATCGTACTCGCCGGCGCTTTGCCGCTCGCTCGCGGCGTCCATCGACTCGAGGTACAGCGACGAGGCCGTCCCGAAGGAGATCACGTTCGTGATGCTGTCGTCCTCGATCTCGCCGTTGCGCATCCGCGTATCCATGGTCTCGATCATCGAGAGCGTCCCCTCGGCGACGGGACCGTCGTAGGCCCCGACGTCGTTCCGGACCGGATCGAGGTTCAGCGGCACCGGCGACGCAGTGACCGTTACGGTCTCCGCCTCGACGCCGGTCCCGTCGACGGCGTACGTCCACTCATAGGTGGTCCCCAGCTCCGCGTCGGTGTCGAACGCGGCCTGGAACACTACCGGCCGGGACCCGCCGGCGTCGAGCCGCGACGGCGCTTCCTCGATCGTCAGCCAACTGTCCGGCCCGTCCTCGAGCGTTATCTCGAGGTTCTCGACGTTCTGGTAGCCCAACGCTTCTCCCATCGACGCCGTTTGGCGGCTGCTTTCACCGATCGGAACGTCACCGATGTCGATCCGATCGGGGGCATCGAGCTGCGTCTCGTGTTCGATACGGACGGTGCCGTCGTAGCTCGCGTCCGTCGTATCGATGTCGCTCGCTCTCGCGACCCCCGAAATGTCGTAGACCCCCTCGCTGAGGCCGGTGTCCGCCGTGACCGTCAGTTCGACCGTCTCGGTCGACTGTCCGTCGACCGTCCCGGGCTGGTCCGCGACCGAAACGTCGAGGCCCCCGTTCGACGTCGACGCCGTCACGCTCTCGAGGTCCATCTCGAGGTCACCGTCGTTTTCTACGTCGAGGTCGATCGTCTCCGTGATCGTCGCCGTCGATCCCCGCGGCTCGTCGAACGTCACCTCGGCGTCGTCGAGTTCGACGTCGCCGAACCTGGGCGGGTAGATGACTTCTCCCTCCACGTCGACGGTTCGGGCCGCGTTGCTGTCGGATACGAGTTCGACCTCCCACTCGAGGTCCTCGTGCTGAGCGGCGTCGTTGTCGACGGTGGCGGTCCACTCGAGCGTTCCTCCCGTTTCGTAGACGCTCAAGCTCGCGTCCGGATCGGAGCTAACGACACTCGCACTGACGTCGCCCAACGATCCATCGCCGCCGATCTGCTCGATACCGACCGACCCGGACGCCTGCTCACCGACGAGTATCTCGCCGGTATCGAGCGGTTCATCCTCGAGGCCGGCGATCGGGGGCCGGTCGACCTCTATCATCCCGGAATCGTCGGGGGTACTCACGGTGATCGTTCCGCCGCTCGCGTCGTCGTCCGCGCTGATCTCGAGCGTGATATCCCTAGAGCTTTCGGCGGGCACGGTATCACGGCTCTGATCGACGTTGATACCCGACGGCGACGAGACATCGACCGAGACGGACTCGTTTCCGGTGTTGTCAACCGTGACCGTCGTCTCCGCCGTGTCCGTTCCGACCGTGACCGACCCGTCGTGGACGGTGACGGTACTCTGTGCAGCCGCCGGAGCAGTGGCGACCGCTAACCCGGCGGCGAAGACGACCGCGAGAAACAGTACCCGTCTAGACATCGCTCTCACCTACCGTAACTACGGAGCCGACCTGTGCGGCCTCGTACGTCCGTCGCCAGGCGAAGAGCCGCCCGGCGACGATCGTTCCCAACAGCCCGACGACGATGCCGTAGCCGATCAGGATCGCGGCCGACGCGGTCGCGAGCGTCGTTCGCGCCTCGTCGACCTCGGCGCTGGCGTTCGCCAGTTCCGCCTCGCGGTCGGCGAGTCCGTGCTCGGCCGCCCGCTCCTGGGCGCCATCGAGTCGACTGGCGGTCGCTCGCGCGTCCTGGTACGCCGCGAACGTCTCGAGACCGTTGGTACTGATCGCGGCCTGGACGTCCGTACAATCGGTACAGCCCTCGAGGAACGTGGTGGACGCGTTCCCGGCTGTCGCGATCGTTTCGCGGTCGCGGTCGTACTCGGCGGCCAACCGCTCGGCCTGCACCCGGAACTGGGACGCCTCGTCGGGCATGTCGGCCCGCTCGTAGGCGGTCGCGGTTAGCTCGAGTCGCTCGAGTCGCTCCGGCGTGCGGTTCGTCGCTTCGGCCTCCTCGTAGAGGCCGTCGCCGAGCCGCTCGTAGAACCGCGTCAGCGCGAGGTCGGCGAGCGTCGCTTGCGTCTGGTCGTACTCCTCGAGGTCCTCGATGTGTGCGCTGGCGTTCTCGGCGGCCGCGAGGCTGGCCTCGTACTCGCCCTCTTCGGCGCGGACGTAGGCCCGATCGAACGAGCGGAGCGTCCCGAGGACGGCGTCGAACTCGGCGCGTTCGGCGGCGCTGAGATCGCCGGTGACCTGCGTCTTGGAGACGGCAAACGTCCGGACCGTCTCCAGCTCGTCGTACTCCTCGTAGGCCTCGGTCCCCTCCATCGATCGGAACGTCTCGAAGTACCCGTTCGCGGTCCGTTCCTGTGCGGTCGCAGTTCCCCCCAACAGCGGTACCGTCGCGGCGGTCGCGACGAGCAGCGCCGTCAGTAGTATCGTCCGTTTCCGTTCCTGTGTTGGCATCTCTAGAACACCGTCCGTGAGAGTCGTTCGCGGAGCGCGTCGCGCTCGAAGAGGCCATCGACGGCCTCGAGCAGCAGGAGGGCGGCGTAGATGGTCGCGATCGCCTCCTCGCCGCGGCCGGCGTCGCTGCCCAGTTCCCAGGCGTGGCGGACCATCTCCTCGGCCGGTGCCGCCTCCGAGACCGTTCCCCGTTCGGTCTCGACCCGGCCGGTGACGTCCTCGTAGCGGTCCTTGAGCGCGTTGCGCTGGGTCATCAAGTCGGACTCGAGGCAGTCGATGACCGCCGCGGGGTCGCACTCGCCGTCCCACTCGAGGCCGGGATCCGGCATATCGGCACAGGCCGCGAAGAGGTCGACGTTTCGCTTGGTCGTCATCGCGTCGTTGATCGCGTCGATCGACTTCGCCGCGGCGGCGAGCAGCGAGTCCGCGACCGCGTCGGGGTCGGTCTCGCCGTGGGTGAAGTGGTGGCCGGCCTCGGGCAGCGTTTCGACCGCCTCGAGCATCGACTCGACGACCGACCCGTAGTATCGCGGGATCGTCGTGTCCCGGCCCGCGTGGTCCGACAGCTCCCGGATCCGTCCTCGGAGCTGGTCGACCCGCTCTCGCTGGGCCGCGGACAGCGACCACGTGAAGGTCGCGTCGACCTCGGCCGTCGCCGACCGGTCCTCGCGGACGGTCAGGATCGACTTCCCGCCGTCGAAGATGTCGTCGCGACCCGCCGGCGGCGAGATCTCGGCCCGGTACTGGCCCACCAAGAGTCCGTCGCGCGTTGCGACTCCGTCGTCGCCGGTTCGTAACGTAATCGTCCCGTACCGCTCGCGAAGCACCTGCTCGCGCGGGCTGAGCCGGAGCGGCGTCGAGCCGACCGGCGCACCGTCGACCCGAGAGCGCAGCCGAACCCGTCCGGTCCGGGGCGCGAGCGCGACCTCGCGGTCGCCGTCCTGCGTGAAGCTGACGGTTTCAGTCCGGTCGTCGTACTTCTCGTGACTGATCTCGACCTCGGTACTCGAGCCGCCGCTGTCGGACTCGAGGGTGACGATCCCGTTCGCGTCCGTCGTGTGTGTCGTACCGTCGTCGCGACGCGTCACCGTCGCACCGGGGATCGGCTCGCCGTCCTCGCGATCGGTGACCGTCACCGTCGCCGGGAACGGCACGGTGAGCGTCACGCTCGACCGTCGCCGGGTGGCCTCGACGGCCTCGGACTCGTGCTGGCCGTGTTTCGCGGCGAGCGTCCAACTCCCCCGCGTCGGAACGCTGATCCGTCCCGTTCCGCCCCTGATCGTCGTGGATTTCGGGTCGGCATCGGGGCTGTCCGCCAGCCGGTAGCCGATCTTCGTCCGTCCGTCCAGCGGGCGGTCGCCATCGGTGACTGTCACGTCAATCGTGTAGCCACCGGTCGAGCCCGTCGCTCTGCCGGCCGGGAAGCCGACGTAGTAGTAGGTCGCCGGTGCCGACACCGTCCCGAGGACGACGCCGACGAGGGCGACCGCGTGGTCTGGCAGGCTTAGCGGCCATAGGCCGCTACCGACCGTTACAACGAGTCCTAGCGCAGCCGCCAGTGAAAATCCGACGGCGATGACGCTGGTGATCTTGAGTCGATCTCGCGTCCACTCCTCGCGGAACCGGAAGGCCCCGTAGCCGACGGCGGGCCCGATCAGTCCCGGTACCAGAAGCAACACGCCGAGAGACCCGACCTCGAGTACCGATCCGAGGAATCCGGACTCGTCTCCGCCGTCGGATTCCTCGGCGGCGTTGTTCTCCTCGGGGTCGGCCGGGGCGGCCGAAAGCTCGACCGTTCCGACGCCCGCGTTCGTCCACAGCGTGAGCGTGTCGTTCTCGGTCACCGTGGCGTTCTCGAGCGCGAATCGGCCGTCTTCGATCGTTCCGCTGCCCTCGAGCGCATACGCCGCAGTGTCGTTCGTACTCGCGTCGACGACGGCGTTGGTCACGGTGAGACCGTCGACGCCCTGCTCGAACGCGACCGCCGACCCGTCGTCGACGATCGTCGCGGTGAGGTCGAACGACTCGAGCGAGAGTTCCGGATCGTCGACCAGTGTGCCGTCGGCCGAGGTGACGGTCGCATCAATCTCGCTCGCTCCCGCGAGCGCCGAGAGATCGATCTCGCCGGGATCGACCGGTGTCGCGCTGTTGTTGACATACTGGACCCCGTCGCCGTCCTCGACTGCGACCTCGTACTCGGTGTCCGTCTCGAACAGCGGGTGCCAGAGGACGAGGCCCTCGTCGGTGTCGCGCAGAGCCGGCACGAGCGTTCGCGTCGATTCGTGGTCGGCGATCGAGACCTCGAGTTCGATCTCAGTACTCGGGCCGACCGCGTCGACGAGGGCCGACTGCGGGATCGTCAGCTGAGTCCCGCCCGCTCGGACCGCGGCCTCGAGATCGGTGTCACCGGCGGTGACGGTCACGCTGTCGTTCTCCGTGATTCCCTCGGTACCGGTCCGCTCGAGCGGGAGGACGAGCCCCGACTCGTCGTCGAACCAGACTGGCGCGTCCGCCGCGAGCGTCACGGTGTGGAGGTCGACCGTGTCCTCGTAGTTCTCGCCGCCGGCGGTGACTCGAACGGTCGCGCCGACGAGCGACGCATCGTCGACCCCCTTAGTCAGGTTCTCGATCGGGACATCGGCCGTGCCGCCACTGACCGAGGCCGTCTCGTTGCTCCCGGTGGGATCGACGAGCCCGACGGTCACGTTGTCGAACTCGCCCTCGAGTCCGCTCACGTCGATCTCGACGTTCCCGTCGGCCCGGGTAATCTCTACGTCACCGCCGTCGTCCTGTACCGCTGTCGCTGCCGCGGCCGCGACCGGCGTTACCGCCGTCCCGGCGACGACGAGCGCCAGGATGAGAGCGACGAGCGCGCGACCCGCGCTCGAGCGACCGTTGGTAGTGAATGCCAGCGCCGTCATACTCACTCCGCGTTCCGTTCAACGTAGCTCTCGAGGTTGTCGACGATCCGATCGAGCTGTGTGGTCGTGAGGTCTGCACCGCCGCCGCGGGACTGGCCGGCGAGGCTCTCGCCGAGCATCTCGAAGTCGTCCCAGGAGTGATCGAGCAGGGGATTCAGGTCGAATCCGCCAAGCAGCAGGAGGACGTCGACGTCGCTGCCACGTCCTCGCTTTGGCGTCAGGCTGGCCTGGCCGGCGACGTTGATGCCGTGTTTTCCGGTCCAGTCACGGAACGCCTCGTAGACCTCCGGCTCGGTGATCTCGCCGTCGTCGATCATCCTCTCGGGCGCGCGAACGATGGCATAGGCCGCCGCCGTCGTCTCTACGTCCATGGGGACGAAGGTCCCCTCGGCCGCCTGATCGAGCATGTACTCGAGTTCGTAGACGGAGCCGTTGAGGCCCGTCGCGACGGCGGGCGTGAAGTGATAGGCGTCCATCTGGGACGGGATCGTGACGTAGTCCTTGATGTCGATGACGCTGCGGGTCTCGCGGCCGGCCCCGATCATCAGATCGATCGCCGTGATGATCGCGTCGTTGATCGAGTCGTACTGGTCGCCGGCCCCGTTTTCCTCGTCGTCGAGATGCGAGTTCGACGCGAGCAACACCATGTCGGCGTTCTGCTCGTCCTCGTCGGTCCGGAGCAGTCGCGAGAGCCCACAGACCGCGTTGAAGTGCCGCTGGGGCTGCTCGTAATAGTACGGCCAGACGCCGAACGCGGCGTGGATCACGCTGTCCATCCACTCTTGGGCGGCGTTGTCGTCGTCCAGATCGCGCAGTCCGTCCTTGAACTGGTCGATCACGTACGGGATCGACCCGTTGCCGGTCCCGCCGCCGAGCGTCGCGACGTGCATGAACGCGTCGCTCGTGCCGAACTCCGTGATCCGGTTGACGATCCGGTCGAGGTCCTCGCGCGCACAGGCCTCCCCGTTCGGGAAGAAGTTGCCGGCCCCCTGCTGGGAGCCGAACTCGAGGGCGTGGGACTCGATGACCGCCTCCTCGTCGGTGGTGTTTAACTTCGCTTTGAGCCGGTCGATCGTGTTTCGCAGGTCGGCTCGGTTGGTGTTCATCACGAGGATCCGATCGTCGATCCCCGGGTTCTCGGTCCGGTCGAAGAACTGCGATGCGATGCGTCCGCCACCCTCTCCCGAGGCGATGACGCTCCATCTCGTAAACGTGTCTGTCTGTGCCATAGGTTACTCCAACTCGATCGCGTCGCCGCTGGTCGTCACGCTGTACTCCTCGCCGACGTCCGCGATGACCGCCCGGATCACCGACTGCGGGACCGGTGCCGTCAGGAAATTCCGCTCGAGTTCGTCGAAGGACAGCCGCTCGCCCGGCTCGAGGTTGTATCTGACCACGTTGGTCAGTTCGCGCTCGAGCTGATCACGCTCGAAGACGACGATCTCTCCGTCGTCGGTCTCCGTCGCATCGTAGCCGTCGGTTTCGGCCCAGACGGCCAGCAGACAGGGCGCGTGTGACGATCGGACCGGCAGGTCCATCGTCGTCGAGACGTGGCCCTCGTCCGCGAACAGTTCCTCGAGTCGCGGTCGCAGCTCCGACAGATGCTCGCTCATGTCCGCGTCGGTGTCGGAACAGACCCGCTCGCGGAGGCTCTGTTCGGTGAACTCGACATCAATGGTCACATCGTCGTCGACTCGAATCGATCGCTCGATCGGCCCGAACGCGTCGTCGCCCGGCTCGGCCTCGAGCGTGTGGTCGCCGGCCGGCACGTCCGCGAACGACGCCGTCCCGGCGACCCGGGTCTCGACCGTCGCGGTCTCGTCGTATCCCGCACCCGACAGCGACAGCGTCGCCGTTCGTTTCTCGCCGCCGCGCTCGTAGGCCACGTCGACCGTGAGGTCGTACGTCTCGACGTCGCCGCGCCGGAGGACCGGCACGGCCGGATCGAACTCGACGGCCTCGTTGCGCCGGTAGTAGAGCCCGAGGAACTCGTCGGCGTTGCGCACCGGCAGGTCGTCCGCGCGGACCTCGCCCGACGCCTCGAGTTCCGCCTCGATACTGTCGGCGACGTCGTCGTAGGCGTCGACGACGGCGGCCTTGGTGTCGGCCGTGTCGACGGCGTCGGCCAGCCGGCCCGCGACGTCTCGCCAGCGGTCGGTGAACCGATCGAAGTCCTCGATCGCCTCGAGGTCGCCGACGAGGTCGTCGTCGAGCAACGCCGGCTCCGCGTAGTACCCCGGCGGCAGCTCCGCCCGCCGGAGCGTCTCGACGTCGGTCTCGAGGTCGCGTTTCATGGCCGCGACCATGTCGAGACAGGCCCGCCGGAGGTCCGCCCGACGGCGGCTCACCTCCGAGAGGTCGAGCGCCGAGTCCATCCCGGTGACGGCCGCTTCGACCTCCTCGACCGTCTCGAGGTACGCCGCGTCGACGTGGGTCGCGACGCCGGTCTCCTCGACGGCCTCGACCAGCGTCAGCACCGCGTCTCGCTCGGCGTCGAACGAGCCGGAGAACTGGTCTCGCAGTCGGTCTCGGGCCTCGAGAACCGATTCGACCGCCGTGTCGTACTCGTGGCGGTCGACGGCGTCGGCAGCGGCCTCGAGTTCGCGCTCGATCGCGTCGGCGTCGTCCGGCCGCTGGCCGCCCCGCCCCATCTCGCGGACGGTTTCGATCGCCGCGTCGACCGTCTCCGCGGCGACTGTTCGCCCGGCCTCGAGGTCGTCGCGACACGCCGGCACGGCCGCGTCCTCGGCCGGCCGTTCCAGGGCCGCATCGCGGCTCGCGAGGTCGACGTCCTCGAGCCGGTCGAGGGCGTCCTCGATCCGGTCCAGTTCCGCGGTCGCGAACGATCGGAACTCGGCCTCGGCGTCGCCCTCGAGTCGGTCGATCTCGGCCGAGAGCGCCTCGAAGGCCTGCACGTCGGCGTCGCCGACGCCGTTCAGATCGAACGCGCCCGACCGGAGATCGAACTCGACGCCCTGTGCGCGGAAGTCGCCCGCGATCGACTCGAGCTGTGCGTCCGCGGTGAACTCCCAGTCGGGGTAGCGTTCGCGGAGGTCGTTCAGTTCGCGGACGGTCTCCTGGAAGTCCTGTGCGACGGTCCGTCCCCGCTTGCGGACGTACTGTTGCTCGCTCGTTCCGCTGCCGGCCACGACGCCGCGAACGTACAGCGCGATTCCGCCGATGATGAACAGCGGCACGCCGCCCAGGACGACCCAGACGGCGACATCGGAGCTGGTCGAGACGAACACGCCGGTACCGATCGCCGACGAGATCACGACCAACGCGCCGATCACGAGCGCGCTCTTCAGGTTGGCGTTCATCGGATCACCTCCAGCAGTTCGGGCCCGACCACGACCGAAAGCACCACAGCACCGGCGACCGCCAGCACGAGCCCGACGAGCATCGGTATCAGTGCGGTTTTCCGATCGTAGGAGACGTTCCGACTCAGCTTGATGGCCTCCTCGACGCGCCGCGCGGCGACGAGCGGGACCGCTACGCCGGCCGCGACGCCGACCGCGAGGCCGGCCGCGAGCGAGCCGAACGTCGTCGTCCGAACCGTCGATTTCGCCTCGGATCGCTCGGCCGCGACGGCCTCGCGGTACTGTTCGACCGCCGTGTCGGCCGCGGTCCGCTGTGCGCTCGCGTTCGTCCGGACCGCCGCGAGCGCGGCCATCGATCCGCTCGAGTCGCCCGTCCGTTCCAGGAGGTCCTTGGTGAGGTCGTTCTCCGAATCGGTCATATTTCCGTACGCACTATCGAGCCGTTGCAGTTCCGTCTCGGCGGCGTCGGGGTCGGCGTCCCCGTTCTCGATCGCCGTCGTCGCGTTCTCCAGCGCCGCCGTCGCGTCGGCCAGCGATGTCCGGGCGCTCCGGTACTCGTCGACGCTGCCATCGTCTATTCGCTCGAGCGGGTCCGCCTCGGCGTCGGTCGCCGCTACCGTGGCGGTCAGTCCGCCGGCGTCGTCTGCGTCGAGGTTGACGTAGTCGGCGAATGCGATCTCCTCATGACCGGTCCCAGTGATCGCGACGGTGTAGACGACGGTATCGCCGTACTCGTCGCTCACCCGCTCGACCGCAAACCCGTCTTCGTCGCCGACCTCGTCGGTGTCGAGCCACTCGCTCTGATAGGGCGTGTCGCCGTTACAGTAGGCGAGGTCGAACGTCGAGCCCTCGTACAGCGTCTGGTCGTCGGCGGTCCACTCGCCGTCGACGTCCCCGACGACGGTCGGCCCGTCGGCGCCACAGTCGACGTCGGTCGCACCGACGGAGCCCGAACCGACGGCGAGGGCCGCACACAGTACCACCGCGAAACACGCGAGTCGCCGCGTCGCCGTCATTGTAATCGCCCCTCGAACTCCCGGTTCTTGTACCAGTAGGTCGCGCCGCTGGCGATCGCGGCCCCGAGCCCGGCCCCGAGGAGGACGCCGCCGACCGCGATCGTGAGCGACTGCTCCGCGAGCGCGGTCGCGTCGGTGGCCTCGGACGCCGCCTCGGTCGTGGCGCCCACGTCGATGCCGGCCGCCGCGCCCGTCCCTGCGAGGAGTCCGGTCCCCGCGACGACGAAAAGGAGACACAGCACTGTCCGTCGGCGACCGATCATGCGAGCAACTCCTCCGTCTCTTCCTCGTAAGCGTCGGCCGCCGCCTCGATGTCAGCGAGCCGGTCGATGTCCTCGCGGCGGTAGGTCAGCAGCGTCGTCACCGACGCGAGGTTCCGGTCGCTCATCGCGACGCCGATGTTGACCTCGCTGAGGCCACAACTGCGCTCGAGGAACTCCTTGACCGTCCCGATCTCGACGCTGTTGCCGCCGGCCCCGAGGTTCGATTTCGGGGCCCTGATCAGCGAAATCGCCTTCTGGGCGTCCTCGACGTCGGCCTTCGCGAGCGTTTGCTTGGCCGCCGAGAGCCGAGACAGCGCCGCGCTGTCGATGTCGCGTTTGCCGACGAACGGGAGCAAATAGCCCGGTAGCGACTTGGTCATCGTTACCGAGCGGCCGATCGCGGCGTAGCCCGGCGTCGACTCCTCGCCGGCGACGCCGAACGACAGCGACGTCACGATGTCCCGCACGTCGATGTCCGGCGTGTCGATCCCCTCGACCGCACTGGGATCGACTCCGCTCAACACCGGTCCGGCGACCATGTCGTAGACCGACGCGGCGACGTAATCGTTGTACTCGCCGAACTCCCCGCCCGCCGAGTCGAGATAGGAGATCCGCTGGTTGTCGACCAGCACGATCCCGTCGACTTCGTCCTCGAGGCGATCGAGGCCGTACCGGGCGTTCCAGGCCTGCCGACCGGGGCTGGGTCCGTCCCCGTCGCCCGGCCCGTCACCGTCGGCCGAGCCGCGCGTGTTCGGCAACACCGCGATCGCGACGACCTTGGCCCGGCCGTCGGTAAACGCCTTGATCTCGCGGGCGAGATGCGGGCCGATTCCGCAGCCGGTGCCGCCCCCAAGCCCGAGACAGAGGAACGCGAACTGGACCGTCCCCGATCCCGCCGGATCGGTCGTCGGCGCAGGGTCGGGATCCGGCGGCGTGTCTTCGGCGTCCTCGTCCTCGAGCGGCGCTTCGTCCTCGAGCGACTCGTCGAACTCGTCCTCGGCCGGGTCGTCGAACGGATCGTCGAACGAGCCCGCGGACCCTGACTCGAACTTCTCGCCGAGGATCGTCTGTATCTGCGGGGCGTGTTCGGCCATCACCTCGTCGGCGTCGACGGGGTTCCGACCGAACCCGCCCGTGACCATCTCCTCGAATCCCGCCTCAGTGCCCTGGACGAGCCCGTGTTGCTCCGCGATACCGTACTGATCTTCGGGCGGGACGTTCGAGAGGTTCTGCAGGTCCCGCATCGTCGAATTGAACACCAGCGGCCGGCCGACCGTCGAGATGTCGGCCGAGTCGAACAACCCAAGCAGCGAATCGTCGGTGTACTCGAACACCGAATCGACGATGGCTCCCCCCGCTTGTCCGGCCCCAACGAACAGGTACGTCATCTAACTATCAAAACCCATCTTGTTCGACTCCAAATGTAATTATCGGATCGTACATGTCTTATCAATCGGGTAACTCGAGTATCGTACAATAAAGGTAATGGCCCGCGATGAGGCCGTTTCCGGCAACCGTTTCCCGTTGCAATAACTTTCAGATACTCACCATATTCTTCTATCTATCTGGGTTTTATAATTCCAATTATTGTGTGGGGAATAATCGGCGGTTCCCGGCCGAGGTCCACAACACGCCAACGAACCGACCCGGTCGGGAGAGACGCGGCGTCGCTCGTCCGCAACACCCGCTACCCGCGGAGTCGACGGAGCATGACGCTGTACTCGTTTCGCTCGTAGAGTGCCTCGACGTGGTCCAGTACCTGATCGGCCGCCCCACAGAGGCCGGCCGCCCGCATCGGGTCCTCGCGTTCGGCGCGCTGGGCCTCGTCCCGGAGATCGTCGGCCAGCGAGAGGAAGTGCCGCGGAATGGTGTGGTTGTGATCGGCCCTGACCTCGACGTATTCGCGTTCGATGGCGTCGATCCGCTCCTCGATCTCGGCGACCGACCGCCCGAGGTCCGCTCCGCTGTCATCACCCAGCGAGCGGGACAGTCGCGGTAACAACGTCCGATCGTAGAACGTCGACTCCTGATACATTGCGTACAGTTGGACGTCCGTAACGCCGTCGCGCTCGAGCATCGCCTCGAGTTCCCGCACCCGATCCGCGAGGTGCCGGTAGACATCGCCGTCCTTGCGCCCGAGTTCGTCGTCGATCGCGTCCAGACGCCGACGCACGTCGCGCTCGCCGATGTCGGCGACGATAGCCCGCAGGTCCGCGTAGGCGTCGAGGGAATCGACCGTCGAGCGCAACACCGACTCGACGCCGTCGGGGTCGGACTCGCTCAACGTCTCGAGCAGTTCGCGGGACTGGGACGACTCCGGTCGGACGGTCCGCTCGAGGTCCGCGGCGGTCGACGCGACCGACGTCTCGGTCGTTCGCGTCGCGTCCGGGTCCTCGAGTACGACGGCCCCGCTCTCGAGGGCGTCCGCGAGTTCCGCGGTTCGGTCGGCGATGTCGCCCGTCCGGAAGGTGACTGCGTCGCTTCGGTCGGCCGCGCGACAGACCGTCTCGGCCGCGGTCCGCATCCGCTCGTACTCCCGCTCGGACCGTTCTAACTCGGCTTCCGTCTCCGAGAGTGCCGCCTCCGTTTCCGCGAGTTCGGATTCGATCGCCGACGATTCACCGCCCTCGAGAACGCGGTCGAACACCGGTTCGAGACCGTCGGCGATCGCCCCTTCGCGGACGGACAACGTACGTTTCGCCGACTGGAGCTGTGCGTCCGCCGTCGGATCGTCGATATCCTCGACGGCGTCGACGACGGCCCCCGCATGCTCGAGCCGGTCGACCGCGTCCTCGAGGACGTCCTCGAGTCGATCTTCGTCGGGATCCGGATCCGAGAGGACCCGACACAGTTCGTCGGCGATCGGGTCGGTCGGTCGCGTTCGCGAAGTGACGTCGTCCGCGACCGTCGTCACCGGATTTGTCGCCGTCTGAGGCGACTCATTGCCGTCCTCTCGAGCGGCCGCGGGTTCGCCGCCGCTCTGCTCGGTGACCGCTGACGGGCCGGAATCCCGATCCGCCGTTGGCTCCGTGCGATCCGTCGCCCTCTGTGTCCCCCGTCGGTTCGGGTCGGTTCCGGGGCCACGGCTCGAACCGGGATTTTTGATCTCCCGAACCCGTTGGCGGACCTCGGAGACGACCTCGTCGACGGTGTCCGTCGCGATCGAACTGATCCTGGTCGACTCCCCGCCTGCCGTCTGGATCTCGAGTTCGGTGAACGTCCCGTCCTGATGGGAGCGGACGCCGGTCACCTGATCGTAATAGATCTCCTCGTTGGTACCGCCCCCGGACCCCGACCGCGTTTCCATGTTATACCTCGCACCTTTGTTCAGATTGATCGATGTATCGGTAATAACGATAGTCGTGTTGTGGTACGTATCGGACGGACTGACAAGCGGTGGTGAATTTCCGGAGTTGTACGTCAAATTGTATAACTCTGCACTGTCGACTTCGATACCCCGTCTCGCGTTCCGCTCGGATTCGCCGATGAACTTCTGGATGAGCGGTTCGTACTTGTTGTTGATCTCTCTGACGCCCCAGTACCAGACGACGATGCCCCCGATCAGTCCGAGTGCGATGAACGGTCCGATCGCTTCCATGGCCGCTCCGACGATCGTAAACACGACCGTCACGCCGATGATCACGCGCCACGGCGACCACCCCGCCCTCCACCGGAGATTGTTGATGTCCGCTGCCATTATACAGCGAACGAATGCGTTCAGGTCGTGATTAAGCTTCTGCCCTGATATGTGTCTTTCAGCTGAATTTCCGGCAAAGAAACCGATCATCCGATCGATACCCGCTCGAGTAGGTCGTCCGAATCCGAAGTCGACGAGCGTGATCGGTGCAATAGGAACGCCGCTGTGTCTCCGAGCGCCACCGTCGGCCGTCGGGAACGCCGGTTACTCGCCTGTCACGCCATGTTCTCGCGACCGAGACAGGAAAACAGCGCCTCGACGGCGTCCCACTCCTCGCGGACGTTCTCGGCCTGTTCGCTGCTGCCCTCCTGTTTGAGTCGCTGTGCCCGTTCGTACATGTCCGACAGCGACGGCATCTCGGGGTTCCACAGCGTCCCCCAGAGGTGGACGTCGTCGAGGTCCGGGGTGACGAGCTGTTTGACGTGGACGTCGACGGTCTCGATCCCTGCGGTGTCGCCCGCGTCGAGGAACTGCTCGCCGGAGATGATCTCCGTCATCGTCCCGTCGGCGACGAACTCCGACACCTCGTCCATCTTCTCGGCGGGGCCGTACAGGAGGAATGTGCCGCCCCAGGCGGTCGTCGGGTCGAACTCGGCCAGTTTGTTCTGGAACAGCGCGTTCCGGACGAGGATCTCGAGCTTCGAGCGATCGATCGAGTTCGCGCGCGACCGGCCCAGGATCGGCGCGAGGATCACCGCCGGCGTGAACGACGCGTCCGGGTTCAGCCGGTACTTGTCCTCGACCGGTCGGAAGCTGTCGGCCGGATCGAACACGTCGCCCATGATCGACATCGTCGCGTCCCGGTCGAGGAACTGCGGCACCGACGACATCGTAAACGCCTCGAGGAAGGCCACGAGCGGCCGGTTGATTTCGGTGTACTGGGGCGGGTTGAACTCCTCGAGGCGATCGATCCGCGGGCGGATGTCCGCCTGGACGGCCTCAAGTCGGTTGTTATCGAAAGGAATGATGGCGTCGACCGCCCGCGAGGTGCGGGCGAGTCCGACGACGCCGTTTACCTTCGCGCGGCCGCCGTACTCCGAGTACTCGGTCCCCTCGGAGGGGATGACGACGCTGCTAAAGAGCGGCTTCGGAACGATCGTGTCGTCCCCGAGGACGTCGTTCCGGAGGCGATCGGCGACGACCGGCGTCGCGCCACAGCCGGTGCCTTTCGTGACGCTGTGGACGAACATCACCGCCTGCGAGTCCTGAATCCGATCGGCCCGCATGTCCCAGCGCTCCCGGAACGGGTCGGCACCGTCCTCGAAGTCGGCCTCCATCAGTTCCTTGCCGATGTCCCACCGGTAGCCGGCACCCGCGTAGTCGTGGCGGCCGAATCCGATGATACAGTTGGGCAGCAGATCGTTGCGGCTGTACCCCTTCTCTTCCTGTGCGTAGTAGGTCTGCTCGAGTTCGCTGACGTTCGTGTTCAGGGGGCCGTAGCCGGCGAGGCCGCCCTCCCAGATCCGGGCGCGGCGTTCGTTGTTCTCGGCCAGCGTCTCACGGCGCAACAACACCGCGTCGAGGATGTTGTTCCCCGCTCCGCCGACGCCGATGAGAAACCACTTTTTGCCGTAGGAACTGTCGAGCAGGTCCTCGCTCGGCGTCTCGGTCGAGCCCGGCTCCGGTCGCGTCCGGCCGGTGGTCGCGTCCTCCCCGTCGGCCTCCTCGGCGAACACCTCTTCGCGAAGTTCGGGATACACCTGTTCGACCGACTCCGGCTCGTCGCCGTGTGCAGCCCGGACGTGGTCGACGAGGGTCGACTCCGTCCACTCCCCCTCCCGTGCCATACAGATCTTACAGAGATTCGTCATTCTGGGTACTATCCTACTCGTACGTCGGAACTATCTAAAGGATTACGTGTGTGTCATCGACGATGACATGGCTCCGCTCCGTTGTTTCCCGCTTTCGTGATGTATTGATAACGGAGCTGAAAATTTAATGTCCGAGTGGTCCGTAACGCGGCTCATCCGGTCGGCAACCGTCGTCTCATCAGCACCGATAGCACGTCGATGGCGGGGATCGTCGGGTCAGTTCAGCCGCCGTGGCGCTCGACGAACCGGTCTTGCAGCGCGTCCAGTCCGTCCCGCGGCGTCGTCCGATCGGCGAACTCGATCTCGAGGAAGCCCGGCGGCGCGCCCTCCTGTAAATCGACGTTCCGGACGAGATCCGTCTGTCGGCGACAGAACGCGGCCAACTCCTCGAGGACCGCCGCTCGAGCCACTCCCTCGGGAAGCCGCTCGGTCTGACACTGGACCGTCGTCCCGTCGGAATTCCCGTCCAGTTCCCGGAGGACGAACAGGATCTCGTCCGCCACCGCCTCGGGTGCGACGGCTGATCGGCTCTCCGCGACCGGCGTCGCCCCGTCGTCCGGTTCGCCGACCGCCGTTGCATCAGTTGGTTCCCTGACGCCGTCCGCTGGTGACGGATTCTCGCCGGTGGGGCCCCGAGTCTCGACGACGAACGCGTCGCCGTCGATCGTCGCGTCGACGTCGTACTGTCGCTCGACGATCGGCGTGAGGTCGGCCAGCAGCGCCGTCGAGACGGCCTCCGGAATCGCGACCCGGCCGCTTCCGTGTTCGATCGTTCCGACCAGCCCACCGAGGAAGTCGACGGTGACAAGCAGTTCGTCGGCGGCCTCGTCGGCGTCCCGTAGCGCCCGTCGTGCGTCGTCGAACGAACAGCGATACAGCTGTCGGGTCGCGTCGGAAACGCGTCGCTCGATCTCGCTGACCCCCGCTACGTCGTCGTGGCGTCCCTCGAGGACGAACTCCGCGACGCGATCGGCCAGCGCGCCCTCGAGGCGGTCGACCAGTTCGCGGACGTCCGACAGCGTCGCCTCGATCTCGCGTCGCCGGTCGACGATCTCCGCCTCGCGGTCACGAACGTGGCGGCGGACCGACTCGCGGTGGTCGTCGACCGCCGCTGCGGCCATGGCCGCCTCGCGGATCGAGCCGCTCTCGAGCCGGTCCCGGACCGCCCGCTCGGCCGATTCGACGTGGACCGTCTGGCCCGACGGCGGCAGGGACAGCTCCCGGTAGCGACTCGGAAGGTTCACGATCTCGTACGCCCGGCCGTCCTGCCCGGTGACGCCCACGTCGAGCCGTCCCTCGGCCAGCGCGTCCTCGAGGCCGTGACGAAGCTCGCGCTCGGCGCGGTCGATCCCCTCCGGCTCGGCGACGCGGCCCTCGGCGACGAGTTCGCGCACCCGTTCGACCGCGTCGGGCGCGATCGGCGCCAGCCGCTCGAGCGTCGCCTCGCCGATTCGGTCCTCGAAGGTCACGCCAGCGGACTCCTCTCGAGTGGTCGTTTCCCGACCGTTGCCTTCCGGTGCGGGGGTCGAGTCGGCATCGGTCCCCCCGGTTGCCGCGTCGCCGCCTCGCCGGGTGATCGCGATCCCCGCGACGACCACTGCGACTGCCCCCGCGAGAACGAGCGGGAGTTGGCCGTCCGCCAGCGACAGCACCGTTTCCGGTCGAGTCCCCCGTTCCGCCACCCACGGCTCGATCTGCATGTCGCAACTGTCGATAGTAGACGGGCAAAGAAGTATCGGCTATCGAACGGTCATCGCGCGACGGGGCAGCCATTCGAACCGTCGAGGAAACGCCAGCGCCGCTGCCGCCGGCCCTTCGAGAGCGCTACCGAACGTCGACCGTCCGGCTCGCCGTGATCGGTACCAGCGGCTCCTCCGGGAAGGCGACGCTGACGGTAAACTCGAGTTCCTCGGCATCCGCGCCGAAGACGCCGACCGGAACGGTCTCCGCGTCGCGCAGGTAGGTGTTCGAACTCGTCATTTCCACGCCGTTGACGGTCACCCGGATCCCTGCGCGGGCCGGCTCGCCAACGTTCCGAACGGTCACGTCACAGACTTCGTTCTCGCCGGTCGCGACGGTCTCGGGGAACTGCCCCCAGTCGATCTCGAGGGCGGGCAGCGACGACGCACCCTCGGCGACACGCTCGGCGACGCCTTCCGAGAGGCCGGCGTCGATCAGCCCCTCGACGCCGGCGTCGGCGACGTCGCCGGGCGTCGACAGTCCCTCTTTCGCGAGCTTGCTCGCGCGGCCCGGCCCGACGCCGTCGATGGCGGTCAGTCCGACCGCGTCCTCGGCGACGCCGTTCTCGATGCGGGCCTCGACCCGCCGTGCGAGGTTCGCGGCGTGGGGACCGACGAACCGATCGAGGAAGGCCCCCAGCGCGGAGACGAGCCGGGTCGCGTTGCGCCGGATGGCCCACGCGTCGCTGCGCAGTTCCGCCGGCGTCGACCCGCTCGCCGCCCCGCGCAAGATTGCGAGGACCTTCCGCTCGCCGGCGTCGAGATCGTCGGTGTCCTCGCCGACTAAGACCGCGGATATCGCGTCGCGTTCGTCCTGTCGGGCCGACACCGAGTCGAACTCCTCGGCGGTCGCGACCGTCTCGAGGACGTCCCCGGCCGTGATCGGGCCCGATTCGGCCCGGTCACAGAGCGCGGCGAAGCGGGCGGCCGTATCCAGCCGGAGGTAGTACTTCGAGGTCAACACGCCCAACGGCGTCGCCTCGATCGAGAGGTCCTCGCCGGTCTCGACGAAGCCGCGCTCGACCAGCCCCTCGAGGCAGTCCCGGACCCGCTCGCGCAGGTTCGGAAAGTCGTACTCGTCGGGTTTGGACTGGCCGCGCACGTAGTAGAAGGTCGTCTCGAGCCAGTCCATCACGTCCTCGAGATCGGTGATCGTCCCCATCGCGATCTCGGCGTTGAGATGCGTCTCGAGGCTCTCCGCGAGCCGGGACTCGATCTCCTTGCCGTCCCGGAGCAAGCGGCGGTACTTGTCGGCCTCGCTCGAGTCACAGACGACCCAGCCGTAGCCGACGTCGTCGTACCCCGGGCGGCCGGCGCGGCCGAGCATCTGGAGGACGTCGAGCGGACTCATATCGACCTCGCCCTCGAGGGGATCGTGGTATTTCGTATCCCGGATCACGACACAGCGGGCCGGCAGGTTGACGCCCCACGCCAGCGTCGACGTCGAAAAGAGGAGTTCGATGTGGCCCTGTTTGAACCACTCCTCGACGAGGTCCCGCTCCTCCTTCGAGAGGCCCGCGTGGTGGAAGGCGACGCCGTCGAGGATCGACTGCCGGAGGGTGTCGTTGTCGATCGCCTCCTTCAGATCGGTGTGGAAATCGTAGTCCCCACGGACGCCCATCGAGACGTCGCGTTCGGCGATCTCGTCTCTGGCCTTCTTGGCCGCCTGGACGGTGTCCTGTCTCGAGGAGACGAAGACCAGCGCCTGGCCGTCCTCCCGGAGGTGGGGTTCGGCGAGGTCGAGCGCCCGGTAGAGCCGGCGGTACTTGTCCGCGAAGGCGTTGTCGCCGTGGGTGTAGGTCCTGACGCCCGATTTGAGATCGACAGGCCGGTACTCGTCGCCGAACTCGAAGGTGGCCTCCTCGGGGGCGTCGAGCCATGCGGCCACGTCGTCGACGTTTGGCATCGTCGCCGACAGTGCGACGATCCGTGGGGCACAGAGCCGGCGCAGGCGGGAGATCGTCACCTCCAGCACCGACCCCCGTCGGTCCGCGTCCAGCAAGTGGACCTCGTCGATGACACAGACGTCGATGTCGGTGACGAAGTCGTAGCGACGGGAGTCGTGTTTGCGGGTCGCCGAATCCAGTTTCTCGGGGGTCATCACGAGGATGTCCGCCCGGCGCGCGCGGCGGGGGTTGAGATCGCGCTCGCCGGTGACGACGTAGACCGAGTAATCCAGCGCCTCGAAGCGGTCCCAGTCGTCCTCTTTCTCGTTGGTCAGCGCCCGCATCGGGGCGATAAACAGCGCGGTGCCGCCGTCGGCTAAGGCCTTACAGATCGCCAGTTCCGCAAGCGCCGTCTTCCCCGAGGCCGTCGGCGCGCTCGCGACCACGTTCTCCGACGACTCGAGCAAGGCCGGTAGAGCCTCGCGTTGCATGCGGTTGAACTCCTCGAAGGCGAAGGCGTCGGCGAACTCGGGGAGAACCTCGGCGACCTCCATCACACGGACAGGAGAAGCGGCGGGTCAAAGGCGTTTCCTTCGAGGCGTCTCCCGGCTACCGCGACGCGAGGACCGTCGCGATCGCGGCCCCCAGCGTGGCGAACACGAGCGGGTAGATCACACCGCCGAGGAGGACTGCGGGCACGAGCGCCGGTGCGACCGTCCGCGTCGCTTCGATCCCGAACGCCGACACCTCGGTCGTCGATTTGGCGGCGACCGCGCCGACGCTCAGCACCGCCGAATAGCCGATCATCACCGGGAGCCCGATGGTGATGGCGTCGCCGAGTTCGCTCGCTCCCAGCCGGACGGCCAGCCCCGCCCCGGCCGCGATCAGCGCCAGCGGGACGACAACGTACAGCAGGTCCGCGGCGCCGCCCGTTCGCGCGATGAGATCGAGGGTGTCGGTCCCGCCGACCGAGCCGACCTGTCCGGTGAGTTCCACGTCGACCATGTGGGCCTCGTAGAAGTACCAGGCAGCGCCCCGCCAGTCGGCGACGCCGTCGCCGAACCGCTCGCGGACCTCGGTTCCGATCAGCAGATAGGTGACGAGATAGCTGATCGCCGCCGTGAGGACGCCGACGCCCGCGCTCGCCGCGATGCTCGAACGGCTCGATACCGCGGGTTCGCCGGACGCCGTTTGCGTTGTCGACATCGTATCGGAGATCCCGAGCCCGCAATAATGGGTCTTGTGGTCATCAGACGGCCGACTCGTCGGTCGCAACCGCCTCGAGCTGGTCGCTGAGCCGGCTGCTCGCCCGCTCGGGACTGGGGACCCGCTCGAAGGTCAGTTCCGGCTCGCCCGAGCCAGCGGTGTAGACCGTCAGGTCGCCGTACCCGAGCATACGGCCGATCCACGACTGGCGGAGGCTGGTGTTCTGGACCCGCTCGAGGCGAAACTGGGTGACGTCCCTGGAGACGACGCCGCGTTTCTTGTAGAGTTCCGTGGAGGTGATGACGTAGCGGGTGTTCGTCCAGACGAGATAGCGGGCACCGGCGACGGCCGCGCCGACGACGGTCACGAGAACGCCGAGGATCGTCAGGGTCCCGACGCCGTCGGTCCCGCTCCAGCCGGCGAGGAGAAACCCCGCGATCGCGATCCCGATCCCGACCGGGAGTCGCGTTCCCATCGTGACCGGATGGGGACGGCTCTCCCAGACGACATCCTCGTCGTCGCTGATGTGGAACCAGTCGGGCGTCGAGCCGAGGGCCATCGGCCCCGCCTATTCCGTACCCGTCCGTAAAGCTATCGGGGTAACGGACCGGTTAACGGTCGTTGATGGCCCACTCTCCTCATTGGATACAGACTACGAAACGCCATTCAATGAATTTGGTTGCTGCGTTCAATGAGCCAGAACGTCTTAGTGTTTTTAGCTACGGGTGACACGTAATGCCCACTCGACGGGAGCTTTTGTTTACAGGTGGTGGCGCAGTTATTGGTGCTACGAGCGTCTACGCCGGTGTGTCTGCGCTCGATTCCGGATACGGCTCAGTCAGTTGGGGCAACGACCGTGACGAAGAAGTGTGGGTGAAAACGACGATCAGCTCCGCCGGCGGTCTTTTCACTGATTCTGATGTCGTGTACGAACGTCGGTATCGGATCTTTCCGACGCGACATTCCCGTAGTGGTGATACGAATATCGTCGAAACTGGAACCTACGACGTGGAAGTAGAGGTCGCGACGACGGATCGATCAGAGCGTTCGGGCCCGTTCAGTACGAGATGGACTCCTGACGGTTGTTATCATCAGAAGTTGATTATACGGGTGACTGACGACATGCGCGTTAGATTCACTCAAAAACGTGCGGAGGATAACGTCGTCCGGTCCGTCGTTCGCCGGACGACGAGAGAGTTCCATACCGGGTCGTTGATCGGGCTCGGCCGCCGGACCACCACGGTTTTTGGCTATCGGCCCGACGTACCGGTATGAGTCGCGCGCGAAAGCCCGACTGGCTGAAGAGCCGCCCCCCGTCTGGCCAGGAGTTCGCCGGCATCCGCGAGACACTGCGCGAGTACGACCTCCATACCGTCTGCGAGGAGGCAAACTGTCCCAATCTGGGCGAGTGCTGGTCGGGTCGATCGGGACCCGGCGACGGGTCGGCCGACGGTGGAACGGCCACGTTCATGCTGCTGGGCGATCGCTGCTCTCGAGCCTGCAACTTCTGTGACGTACAAACGGGCGGCATGGAGCCGCTCGATCCCGACGAGCCCGCGAACGTCGCCGACGCGATCGCCGAGATCGGGTTGGACTACGTCGTGTTGACCAGCGTCGACCGCGACGACCTTCCCGATCAGGGCGCGGGCCAGTTCGCCGAGACGATCCGCGAGATCAAGGCCCGCCATCCCGGCATCCTCGTCGAGGTGTTGATCCCGGACTTCCAGGGCGAGGAACGGCTCGTCCGGAAGATCATCGACGCCGAACCGGACGTGATCGCCCACAATGTCGAGACCGTCGAGCGCTTGCAGTTCCCGGTCCGGGACCGCCGTGCGGGCTACGAACAGAGCCTCTCGGTCCTGGAACAGGTCGACCGCGAGTCCGACATCTACACGAAGACCTCGATCATGCTCGGCCACGGCGAGTACGATCACGAGGTCTATCAGACGTTAGCGGACTGTCGCGAGCGCGGCGTCGACATCGTCACGCTGGGCCAGTACTTGCGGCCTTCGCGGGACCACCTCGCGGTCCAGCGCTACGACCACCCCGACAAGTACGAGACGTGGCGGCGCGTCGCCGAGGCGGAACTCGGCTTTCTCTACTGTGCCAGCGGTCCCATGGTCCGCTCGTCGTACAAGGCGGGCGAACTGTTCGTCGACGCCGTGTTGCGGGAAGGCAAGAGCCTCGAGGCGGCGAGAGCCGACGCCCGCCGCTCGAGGCCCCAGCAGACGGACTCCTGAGCGACGGCCGACGAACCTGCTCGAACCCGTCGGTTCCGTCCGCGACGAGTCCGATTGCGACCGAACTTCGGGTTCGTCAAGTCCGTCCGGCCGTTCCACGATTCAAATACCACGAACGTTAAGAAATGACCTAATTCGGTCGTTTTCGTCCGACACTGTTCGGTATCGGACGGTGATTCGCCGACCGCTCGGCAAGAATCACACCAACAGTAACGTATTTTGGGAAACTCCTTTACCTTGAGCGATAGTTCAGTAGGGTATGTACAGGTGGGTCTTCCTGTGAGTACGATACAACGCGATCCCCGTGAGCGAGTACAGATTCTCGACGACACCGGCCGCGTCCTCGACGACGCCGACGTACCCGACCTCTCCGAGGACGAACTCGTCGAGATGTACGAGCAGATGCGGCTCGTACGGCGATTCGACGAGCGGGCCGTCAGTCTCCAACGCCAGGGCCGAATGGGGACGTATCCGCCCCTGTCGGGGCAGGAGGCCGCACAGGTCGGCAGCGCTCACGCGCTCGCCGACGGCGACTGGGTCTTCCCTAGCTACCGCGAACACGGCGTCGGCCTGGTTCGCGGTCTCTCCCTCGAGCGTACCCTGTTGTACTGGATGGGCCACGAGCGGGGCAACTACATCCCCGAGGACGTCAACATGTTCTCGGTCGCGGTCCCCATCGCGACCCAGATCCCCCACGCGACCGGCGCGGCCTGGGCCTCGAAGCTCAAGGGCGAGGAGAAGGCCTTCGTCTGTTACTTCGGCGACGGCGCGACCTCGGAGGGTGACTTCCACGAGGGGCTGAACTTCGCCGGCGTCTTCGACACGCCGTCGGTCTTTTTCTGTAACAACAACCAGTGGGCGATCTCCGTGCCCCGGGAGCGCCAGACCGCGAGCGATACCCTCGCCCAGAAGGCCACCGCCTACGGCTTCGACGGGGTCCAGGTCGACGGCATGGATCCGCTGGCGGTCTACAAGGTCACCAAGGAGGCCGTCGAAAAGGCCAAAGACCCCGATGCGGACGAACTGCGACCGACGCTGATCGAAGCGGTCCAGTACCGGTTCGGTGCCCACACCACTGCCGACGACCCCTCCGTCTACCGCACCGACGAGGAGGTCGAACGCTGGAAACAGAAGGATCCCATCCCGCGTCTCGAGACGTATCTGCGCTCGACCGGGATCCTCGATGACGAGCGAGTCGACGCGATCGAGGACCGGATCGAGGACGACGTGGCCGACGCCATCGAGGGGGCCGAGTCGTTCGACCGGCCCGACCCCGAGGAGATCTTCGCCCACGTCTACGAGGGGATGCCCCGACGGCTGCAACGGCAACTCGAGTACTTCGAATCGATTCGCGAGGAACACGGCGACGACGCGCTCTTGGAGGGCTAACACATGGCAGCAGAATCAGAGAGTCTGACGCTGGTACAGGCGGTTCGAGACGGACTACACACCGAGATGGAACGCGACGACGACGTCATCGTCATGGGCGAAGACGTCGGGAAAAACGGCGGCGTCTTCCGCGCGACCGAGGGGCTCTACGACGAATTCGGTGACGACCGGGTCGTCGACACTCCGCTGGCCGAATCGGGCATCATCGGCACAGCGATCGGGATGGCCGCCTACGGGATGCGGCCGGTCCCCGAAATCCAGTTCCTGGGCTTTATCTATCCTGGATTCGACCAGATCGTCTCGCACGCGGCGCGCCTGCGAACGCGCTCGCGCGGGCGATTCACGTGTCCGATGGTGATCCGGGCCCCCTACGGCGGCGGCATCCGCGCCCCGGAACACCACTCCGAGTCGACCGAGGCGATGTTCGTCCACCAGCCCGGGCTCAAAGTCGTCGTTCCCTCGACCCCCTACGACACCAAGGGGCTGTTGATCAGCGCGATCCGAAGTCCGGATCCGGTGATGTTCCTCGAGCCGAAGCTGATCTATCGGGCGTTCCGCGACGACGTCCCGAACGAATCCTACGAGGTACCGCTCGGCGAGGCGGCCGTCCGCCGCGAGGGGTCGGACGTCTCGGTCTATACGTGGGGCGCGATGACCAGACCGACCCTCGAGGCCGCCGAGAACCTCGCCGAAGAGGGGATCGACGCCGAGGTCGTCGACTTACGGACGCTGTCGCCGCTGGACGAGGAGACGATCGTCGAGTCCTTCGAGAAGACCGGCCGCGCGGCGGTCGTCCACGAGGCCCCGAAGACCGGCGGGCTGGGCGCGGAGATCACCGCCACCTTACAGGAAGAGTCGCTGCTGTATCAGGAAGCGCCGATCGAACGAGTCACCGGGTTCGATACCCCGTTCCCGCTGTACGCCCTCGAGGACTACTACCTCCCCGAGGCGGCGCGCATCGAGGACGGCATTCGACGGGCTGCGGGGTTCTAACATGGTCAGGGAGTTCGAACTACCGGACGTCGGCGAAGGGGTCGCAGAGGGCGAACTGGTCTCGTGGCTGGTCGAACCGGGCGACGAGGTCACCGAAGACCAGCCGGTTGCGGAGGTCGAGACCGACAAGGCCCTCGTCGAGGTCCCCGCGCCGGTCGACGGCACGGTCCGTGAGTTACACGTCGAGGCGGGCGAGGTCGTCCCGGTCGGGACGGTGATCATCTCGTTCGACGTGGAGGGCGAGGCGCCACGCGCCTCGGAAAACGCGAACGACGACGCCGTGAGCGAGGGAGCCACGGAGCAGCCCGAATCGGAGCAGGCGTCGACGAGCGAACCCGCCGGCGACCCCGGTGCGACCGGCGCAGACGCCGAGGACGCCGCGCCGCCGGACGACCGCGTCTTCGCGCCCCCGCGCGTCCGCCGCATGGCCCGCGAGCGGGGGATCGACCTCTCGAGCGTTCGGGGGAGCGGTCCTGGCGGGCGGATTACCGCGGACGACGTGCGGGCCGCGGCAGGCGGCGAGTCCGCCGGCGAAACGGCAGGGTCGCAGTCCCAGAGCGCCGGCGCGACGGCAGGTGAGGCCGCGTCCGAGACGGCCGATTCGACCGCGACCGGTACTACTGGGGAGACGGCCACCGAAAGCGCGGCGACGGCAACCGCGGACTCGAGCGCCCGGCGACACGAGACGCCGGGGCAGGTCGAGTCCGCCGACCGCGACAAAACGCTGGCAGCGCCCGCAACCCGTCGGATCGCCCAGGAGGAAGGCGTCGATATCGACGCCATCCCGACTGACGAGGAGCGCGACGGCGAGGCCTTTGTCACGCCCGAGGCGGTCCGTGAGTACGCTGCGGCCCAGCGACAGGCACAGGAGGCCGACCGCGAAGCGGTCGAGGCGGGCGAACCGGTCGGGACGACGGGCGCTGACTTCGCCGAGGGCGAGCGCGAACGTCGCGAGCCGTTTACGGGTGTGCGCAAGACGATCGCTGACGCAATGGTCGAGTCCAAGTACAGCGCGCCCCACGTCACTCACCACGACGAGGTCGACGTGACCGAACTCGTCGCGGCCCGCGAGGACCTCAAACCGCGCGCCGAGGAGCGTGGCATCCGGCTGACCTACATGCCGTTCATCATGAAGGCCGTCATCGCGGCGCTGCACGAATACCCCGAGATGAACGCCGTCATCGACGAGGCCAGCGAGGAGATCGTCTACCGCGATTACTACAACATCGGGGTCGCGACCGCGACCGACGTCGGACTGATGGTCCCGGTGATCGAGGACGCCGATCGGAAGGGGCTCTTGCAACTCTCCTCGGAGATGAACGAGGTCGTCCAGAAGGCCCGCGATCGAACGATCAGTCCCAGCGAACTGCAGGGCTCGACGTTTACCATCACCAACATCGGCGGCATCGGCGGCGAGTACGCTACGCCGATCATCAACTACCCCGAGGCGGGCATCCTCGCGATCGGGGAGATCAAGCGCAAACCTCGCGTCGTCACCGACGAGGACGGCACCGAGTCGATCGAACCGCGTTCCGTGATGACCCTCTCGCTGTCGTTCGATCACCGGCTGATCGACGGTGCGGTCGGGGCACAGTTTACGAACACCGTCATGGAGTACCTCGAGAACCCGCATCTACTATTGCTCGAGTAACCGAAGCCGGAACTACCGAACATGAGCGCACATATCACACGCACGACGGAGGACGATAACTGATGGTCGTTGGAGACGTCACCACCGGCACGGACGTACTGGTCATCGGCGCGGGTCCCGCGGGCTACGTGGCCGCGATCCGCGCGGGACAGCTCGATCTCGACGTCACGCTCGTCGAGAAGGACGCCTACGGTGGGACCTGCCTGAACTACGGCTGTATCCCGTCGAAGGCCCTGATTACTGCCACCGACGTGGCTCACGACGCCGCGACCGCCGAGGAGATGGGAATCCACGCCGAGCCGGAGATCGACCTCGGCGAGATGATGGCGTGGAAAGACGGCGTCGTCGACCAGCTCACGGGCGGCGTCGAAAAGCTCTGCAAGGCCAATGGGGTGACCCTGCTCGAGGGCACCGCTCGCTTCGCCGGCGAGAACACCGCCCGCGTCTCCCACAGCGGCGAGGGCCAGGGCTCGGAGAGCCTGGAGTTCGAACACGCCGTCATCGCGACCGGCTCCCGCCCCATCGAGATCCCCAATTTCGACTTCGGCGACGAGCCCGTGCTGGACTCGAGACAGGCGCTCGCCCTCGAGTCGGTGCCGGACTCGATCGTCGTCGTCGGCGCGGGCTATATCGGGATGGAGCTGGCGGGCGTCTTCGCCAAACTGGGGACCGACGTGACCGTCATCGAGATGCTCGACTCGATCCTGCCGGGGTACGACGACGATCTCAAACGCCCCGTCAAAGGGCGAGCCAACGACCTCGGGATCGACTTCGAGTTCGGGTACACGGCGTCGGACTGGGACGAGCGAGACGACGAGGGGGGAATCCGCGTCGTCGCCGAACCCGCCGACCACGCCGCTGCCGACGGTGGGAGCGCCGACGCCGTCGAAGGGGAGCGACTCGAACTCGAGACCGAGAAGGTCCTCGTCGCCGTCGGCCGCCAGCCCGTCTCGGACACCCTCGACCTCGAGGAAGCCGGCGTCGAGACCGACGATGCCGGCTTCGTTGAAACCGATTCGCGCGCACGCACGAACCTCGAGCATATCTTCGCCGTCGGCGACGTCGCCGGCGAACCGATGCTCGCTCACAAGGGCAGCGCGGAGGGACAAGTCGCGGCCGAGGTCATCGCCGGCGAACCCGCCGCGATCGACTATCAGGCCATGCCCGCAGCCGTCTTCACCGACCCCGAAATCGGAACCGTCGGGATGACCGAACCCGAGGCCGCCGAGGCCGGCTTCGAACCCGTAACCGGCCAGTTCCCCTTCCGCGCGAGCGGTCGCGCGCTGACGACCGGCGACTCGGACGGCTTCGTCAAGGTCGTTGCCGACGAGGAATCCGGCTACCTTCTCGGTGCCTCGATCGTCGGTCCCGAAGCCTCGGAACTGATCGCCGAACTCGGCCTCGCGATCGAACTCGGCGCGACCCTCGAGGACGTCGCCGCGACGGTCCATACCCACCCCACGCTCTCGGAGTCAGTGATGGAAGCCGCCGAGAACGCGCTCGGGCACGCGATTCACACGCTGAATCGGTGACGCCGGCCATCGACCGACCTAGCCGCCCGGACACCGCGCGCGCCGGAGTGTGGTTTGCTCTCAACGGACCACGGACGGCCCCCGTGTGAGTCCGTCAGCAACAGTGTGGTAACTCCGTGCTGCTGGGACAGCGCAACGCCTCTCGAGCGAGGATCCGGGACGAGAACTCCACGACCGTTCCGTTCACGGCGACCGCTTACTGTGCGTACATCGAGTACGCGATCACGAGAAAGCCGATCAACACGAGCAAACTCTCGAGCAAGATCCCCGTCACGAGCGCGACACCGAGTACCTCGTACAGCATGCCGGCCAGGACGAACCCGAGCGTCACGATCCCGAACCCGGCCGCGAGATAGCCAAGCGCCGGCTGGCGCGTCCGTCGATAGGCCTTGAAGGCGAAGTACGTGATGACGCTTCCGACCACGAGGACGAGCGTCTTCACGACCGCCAGTGCGAGCATCGTTTCCGTCGGACCGGCAGGGAACGGGTTCATGTTTCCTTTCGCACCTCCGACCACAGCTCCGCGAGTCGCTCGTCGGCGGTCCGGGCCGGCCGCTCGATCTCGACCGTCAACTGCCGCTCCTCGTCCAGCCCCAGCGTGATCTCGTCGAACGCGACCGAGTACTTGCTCGCGTGGTGGCCGTCCTGTCGAATCTCGGTCGACTCCTCGAGCAGCGTCGCCTCGGTCAGCAACTCGAGTTTCCGGTATAGCGTCGACTGCGGGATCTCACACCGCTTCGTAAGTTCCGATGCAGTCATGGGTTCCTCGAGGTTGCGGATTATCTCACGGCAGTCGGGATCGTCCAGCGCAGAGCAGATCTCCTCCGCGGACGGCGTCGACTCCGAAGCGAACGGGTCCCGGACCATTCGTCCCTACGTTACGACGCACGTGGTTTATCGGCATCGATGCGTCTCGCGCCGCTCGAACGGCCCGTTCATACTGGTTGACATGAACGGTCGGCAGCGATCGGTGACACGAAGCCTTCTTGCGCGTCCGCGCTCGAGAACGACGCACGCGGGTATCATCCGGCCCGACTCCCTACGAGGGTGGGATGACCGGCCGACCTCCGCCCGCGTGACATTCTCGGCGACCATCGCACTGCTCGAGCGACTGGTGTTTTAATAGCAACACGTCCCCCTTTTCTCGTGGAAAACCGTGCCATGGTATCGGGATCCGATGCGGGAACCGTTCGACGGCCTTATATACTACCCGGGCACTCGATTGTAATGCGAACAACGCGGCGCTCGCCGCCGCGTCCTTCGGCCGTTACCCGGCACGGAGGAACTGCACATCCGCTCTCGACGTTCGTCGGTTCGTTCCGACGGCCTTATGGACACTCGAGGGTTCCGTTGAAGACGTGGTCATAGCCGGTTTCCGGCTGTGACAGTCCGGTGCCCTTATACGTGTCCGGGCGTTCAGTTGTGATCGCACACGCCCTCGCCGGATGCGGTTTCCGGCGTGGCCGCGATCCGACGCCCTTATATGCTCGAGGGCATTCGGATGTGAATGCAAAAGACGATGTGATCGACGGGCCGTTCAAATCGGTCCGTCATATCGGACGGTTCGAACCCGAAGGGGTTATATACCCCAGGCGGTGTACGAATACGTCCGAAGGAAATGAGGATTCCACCCCTGCGGTCCGCCGTACAGATGGGATCTGATGTTAGCCTTGGTAGTTCGGTGACGCTCGATCGGTCAGACGACCGGCGTCAGCGAACGTGGACCC
>NZ_JBPJSJ010000023.1:0-54412 GCF_051225675.1 Natrinema sp. CGMCC1.2065
CGGTCGTCGGCGCGGGTGCCGTCGGCGCGACCGCGGCCTACGACCTCGCACGCGAGGGTGCCGACGTGACGGTCTACGACCGCGGGAGCGTCGCCAGCGGTGCCAGCGGCCGGGCGGCGGGGATCTGTTACGACGCGTTCGCGGACGGGCTCGACGCCGAGATCGCCGGCGACGCCATCGAGCGCTTCCGCGCGCTCTCGGGCGACGACACCTTCGAATTCGTCGAGTGTCCCTACGTCTGGCTCGCCCGCGAGGACGATCCCGAACGCGCTGACGCGATCCGAGAACAGGTCCGACGAATGCAGGAAAACGGCACCGTCGCGCTCGAACTCGAGGGCGACGCGCTCGCGGACCGGTTCCCCGCCCTGCGGACCGACGACGTTGCCGTCGCCGGGATCGCTGGCGCGGCGGGCTATGCCGATCCCGCCGAGTACACCGCCTGTCTCGCGGCCGCGGCCACCGGTGCGGGCGCGACCCTCGAGACCGAGACCCCGGTCGAGGTCCGGGCCGATCCGAGCCGGGTGATCCGTCCGGACGGCGACGTTCACGAGGTCGACGCAGTCCTCGTGGCAGCCGGGGCCCGGACCGGCGGATTGCTCGCGGACGCGGGTCTCGAGTTGGCCGTGAAACCCTATCGCGTCCAGGCGCTGCTCGGGGACGGCGACCTCGCGGAGCCGATGTGTTACGATGCGAGCGGTGACTTCTATCTGCGACCGCACGCCGGCGGCATTCTCGCGGGCGACGGGACCGAAGAACGCGAGGCGGATCCCGACGGCTACGACCGCGAGGCCGATCCCGAGTTCCGGACCGATCTCCGCGAGCGGGTCTCACACCGGGTTCCGGCGATCGATCTCGGAGGTGAGAACGCTATCACGCGCTCGTGGGCCGGTCTCTGTACGGCGACCCCGGACCGGGATCCACTGGTCGGTGCGGTTCGGGACGGGGTCTACGCCGCGACCGGCTTCCAGGGTCACGGGTTTATGCGCGCGCCGGCGATCGGGCAGCGACTCGCGGCCGAGATCCTCGGCGGCGACGGGATCGACGCGTTCGACCCGACTCGGTTCGACGGCGACGAAGAATTCGAGATCGCGGAAGGAATGTCGACGGAGCCGAACTGACTTAGTCGTCGACGGTGACCGGTTCGGTCTCGGGGTCCGTCTCCGCGGATCCGGTCCGGTCGGTCTGCTCGAGCGACTCGGGACTCGGCTCCGTCTCCTGTGACGGCTCTTCGAGCGACGATCCCTTCGGGATTTCGACGCTCAGCGTGCCGGTTTCGGTGAGTCGGGCGGTCCCGGCGTCGGGATCGACGACGGCGTCGCCGGGCAGTTCGGCGGCGCCGGATAACGACATCCCCCGGCCGGGGAACCGCATCTCGTAGCCCTCGTGGAATCCCCGGAAGCGATCGATCCGGATCTTGACGGTGCCATCGAGATATCGGACCTGCACGTCGTCGGGTTCGGCACCGGGTGCGTCGAAGACGACCCGATAGGCGTCGTCGTTCTCGAGGATGTCGACGGGGAGCGAACGGTGGTTCTGGACGCGGCCGCTCGCGCGCCCGATCTGTCGATACAGCGTGTTGCCGACCGATTCCCCGAGGTCTTCGAGGCTCACGGGACCTCACCCCGGGCGAGACGGCCGGTGCGGGCGGCGGTCGTGGGGACCGAGAGAAGGGACTGACAGTACGTGGGAGACATGGCCGTACGAACGGATACGTGAGCCCGTTTCATATCTCTTTTGCCCATGCCAAAAGAAACGTCAGACGCGCGGCTCGACACCGTCCCAGCAAGGCGACGGACGGACGCCACTCCCCCGTCAGAGTTCGACCCGCTCGAGGCAGTCGGTCCCCCCACAGACCGGACACGACAGGTCGGTGACCTCGAGGTCGTCGGGAACGTCGTAGGTGTAGTGGTTCTCGAAGATATCGAGAAAACAGTCGTCGTCGGTACACACGATCTCTTCCGTCGGCGGCATACCCGTCCGTTCGGTCGGGAAACTAATCAACATTGGCTTCACCCACGACGACTGCAGGCTCCGGTGGCTCAGTCCCTCTCGAGGGCCGGCCCGACGCCGGGCGCGAGTCGCGTGATGGCTGCCGGCCCGTCGGGGTTCCCGAGGACGAACCGCCCTCCTCGCGGACCGGCGGCGGTAGCGATCCGGCGGCGGCGACCGTCGACCGAGGGCGTGTAGTCACCGTTTTACCCCTCGAGGCGCTACCGGGAGCCATGACTGACCCCGAGACGCTGTCGGTGACGATCGTCGACGGCTACGTCGACGAGCCCGCACACTTCGGGGTGCCGCCGTACATCTCGACGTATCCCCGGTACGCGGCGGGTGCGCTCGTCGACGCGGGCGTCCCGCGCGAACAAATCACCTATCACACGATCGACCGACTCCGCGACGAGCCCGATTACTGGCGGGACGTCGACGAGGCCGACCTCCTGCTCTATCTGGGCGGGATGACCGTTCCCGGCAAGTACGTCGGCGGGACGCCGGCCGAACCCGACGAAGTCCGCAAACTGGCCTGGACCGCCACCGGCACGAGCCTGATGGGCGGCCCCGTCAAGTTCGGCGTCGGCGACGAAAACGCCGGTGCGACCGAGACCGAACGGCAGGACCTGGACTTCGATTTCGTCGCCAAGGGCGACGTCGAGGCCGCCGTTCACGACCTCGTCGAGAGCGGCCTCGAGGGCTTCAACAACCGGATGCGAGACATCGAGGAGGTCTCGCGGTGGGCACGGGAGGGCGCGTTCGTCGTCGAACAACACCCCAACCATCCCGACCATCTCATCGCCGAACTCGAGACCTCGCGGGGCTGTGCCTACCGGTGTTCGTTCTGTACGGAACCGCTCTATGGCAACCCCGAGTTCCGGCCGCCGCCGACCGTCGTCGGCGAGGTCGACGCCCTCTCAGACTACGGCGTCAGACACTTCCGGCTCGGCCGGCAGGCCGACATCCTCGCCTACGGCGGCGACGGCGAGGCGCCGAATCCCGACGCCCTGCGCCAGCTCTACGGCGGCATTCGCGAGGTCGCGCCCGACCTCGAGACGCTGCACCTGGACAACATGAACCCCATCACGATCGTCGAGTGGCCCGAGAAGAGCCGCGAGGGGATCCGGATCATCGCCGAACACAACACGCCCGGCGACACGGCCGCGTTCGGTCTCGAGTCGGCCGATCCGGTCGTTCAGGAGGAGAACAACCTCAACGTCACCGCCGATGAGTGTTTCGAGGCGGTCAAGATCGTCAACGAGGAAGCGGGCTGGCGACCCGGCGAAGGCCCCGGGGACGGCCCGAGCGTCGGTCGGGACACCCCGAACCGGCTCCCCAAGCTCCTGCCCGGCATCAACCTCCTGCACGGCCTCAAGGGCGAGCGCGAGGAGACCTACGAGCGCAACCGCGAGTTCCTCCAGCGGGTCTACGACGAGGGCTACATGCTCCGTCGGATCAACATCCGGCAGGTGATGGCCTTCGACGGCACCGACATGAGCGACACCGGGGCCGAGATCGCCAACGACCACAAACAGCTGTTCAAACGCTACAAGAAGCGGGTCCGCGAGGAGATCGACAACCCCATGCTCGAGCGGGTCGCCCCGCTCGGGACCGTCCTCCCCGACGTTCACCTCGAGTACCATCAGGACGGCAAGACCTTCGGCCGCCAGCTCGGCACCTACCCCCTGCTGGTCGGGATTCCGGGCGAGCGCGAACTCGGGCGGACGATCGACGTCGCGGTCGTCGACCACGGCTACCGCTCGGTGACCGGCGTCCCCCACCCGCTGGATCTCAACGCGGCCTCGATGGACGAACTCACCGCCATCCCCGGCATCGGGGACAGTACCGCCGGCGACATCGTCGTCGACCGCCCCTACGAGACCCTGTCCGATGCCGACTTCGGTACCGAGGTCGACCTCTCGCGGCTCGCGACGGTTCGCCCCCTCGAGCGCGCGGACTGATTCCGTGCGTCTGGGACCGTCACACACTCGCATGGTCCCTCGAACCCGCCGGTCGAACGGGTACACAAGCCTCTTTCCCCGTCAATCGACGGCTCGGTGTCGGTAGTTCTATTATGGATGGGTCTCTGCAATGAAATAGAGGGTCTACCTGTGGAGATATCTGAAAAGCTGCTGTGTCTGTTCAGTACGGACGTTTCGGAGGAAGAGGATCGCTACGTCATCGAAGTACCCCGTCAGGAGGTCGAAACCGGCGACATCGACCCCGGCGAGGTCTACCGCGTCGCGCTCATTTCGCGGGACGAGGCGGCCACCGAGGACGACTCGGGGACGGCGAGCCAGCCCCAGAGCGCACCGTCGGAGCCGCAGCCACCGGTCGACGTCGGGGAAACCCGCTACGTCGAAATCGAGGACATCGGCAAACAGGGCGACGGCATCGCCCGCGTCGAACGCGGCTACGTCATTATCGTGCCGGGTGCCGACGTCGGCGAACGGGTCAAGATCGAAGTCACCGAGGTCAAGTCGAACTTCGCGGTCGGCGAGATCATCGAGGACACCTTCTAGAAGCCACCTTTTTGTCCGGGTCCTCTCGCGCCTTCGGCGCGCTCGAACCCGGACAAAAAATCTGGACCAAAAAGGCCGAGCGCGAGCGCCGCTCGCGCTCGGTGAAACGGCGCGCGGAGCGCGCCGTACGCTCGAGCCATGTCGACACCGGTTTCGCTCCCGTTTGTCCTGTTGGCACCGTCCTTTCTACCGAGACGATTCTGGATTGCTACCGGTAGTACTAACCCCTTTCTGATTGGTATACTGAAATATGTGTGTGATCGAAACCGACGGGCTGACGAAGCGGTACGGCGACACCGTCGCCCTCGAGTCGCTCGATCTCCGCGTCGAATCGGGCGAGGTGTTCGGTTTCCTCGGGCCGAACGGGGCCGGCAAGTCGACGACGATCGATATCCTGCTGGATCTGATCCGTCCGACGTCGGGGTCGGCGTCGGTCTTCGGACTCGATCCCCGGACGGACGGCCCGGCGATCCGACAGCGGTGTGGCGTCGTCCCCGACGGCTGTTCGATGATGCCCGACTGGACCGGCCGCGACCACGTCGCGTTCGAGATCGAATCCCGCGGCGTCGACGACGATCCCGACGTTCTCCTCGAGCGGGTCGGGCTCGCCGACGACGCCGACCGCGTCGCGACCGACTACTCGCGGGGGATGACCCAGCGACTCCTCCTCGCGATGGCGCTCGCGGGCGATCCGGACCTCCTGATTCTCGACGAGCCGTCGACGGGGCTCGATCCCAACGGCGTCGAACTGATGCAGGAGATCATCCGCGAACGCGCCGACGCCGGAACGACGGTCTTCTTCTCGAGTCACCTGCTCGCACAGGTCGAAGCGGTCTGTGATCGCGTCGGCATCCTCCGGGACGGCGACCTCGTCGCCGTTGACAACCTCGAGACGCTCCGGTCGGACCTCGGGACGAGTACGACGATGCGGGTGACCGTCGAACGCGTCCCCGACGATCTGTCGCCGCTGTCGGCGCTCGAGTCGGTGGCGTCGGTTCGGACGGACGAGGGGACGATCGTCCTCGAGTGTTCCGAGAACGCGACGGTCGACGTGTTGACGACGCTGGAAGACCTCGGCGCCGGACCGCAGGACTTCGACCTCGAGACGGCGTCGCTACAGGACGTCTTCTCGGAATACACTGCCGCAGCGTAGAGCGGGAGCGTCGAAAGCGGAATTTCAGACGATGTCGACGGCCTCGAATCGCCGGGACGCGACGAGCGGCGGGACGACGAGCCAGAACACGAGTACAGGAATCGCCAGCCACTCGGACAGATACCACGGAACCGAACTGCCCAGTTCCATCGAAACAATGGTCGAGTCTGAGACGAATTCGGTATTGAGTTCTTGACTGATCCACGTCCCGTAACTGTGCGAGTTCGGGAGTCCGGCGATCCAGTTCGTCGCGACGAGGTACGCTCGGAACGGGACGAGACGAGTAACTAGGAGCGATACCGACTGCGGAAGGTCGCCGACGATCGGCGTCAGAATCGACGTAAACGTCATGCGCCAGAGCATCCCCGTGGCGACGAATATCGGGAGGAGGGCGGCAATCGCTCGGCGACCGGTCGCGACGACCATCGAGACCGTCATCGCGATCGAGAGCCAGACGAGAACGTAGAGGACCGACACGGCCACGAATGCGAGCGTCTCGAGGATCGGCGGGGGACCGAGAGCGACCGTACAGACAGCGAAGCCGGCACCCAGTGCGAGAACGAGCAGCGCCGAGAGCGCACCCGCGTGCCCGAGGAATTTTTGTCGCAGATACTCGCTCCGCGAGTACGGTAACTTCAAGAGAAGCGGGAGTCGGCCGGTGTTTCGATCGCCGGTGACCGATGCGTATCCGGCGAAAATACCGACGAAACCGCCGATAATCGAGCAAAACCATTGGAAAGCGATGAGTGGGTACCGTGATCCGAGGTACCGTTTTGCGTCGGCATTACCGAACGCCAACTCCAGTGATGACGCGACACCCAGGCCGAATAGCAGTAGTGGGAAGAGCCAGTATCGCGGCTTCGTGACGTACGTCCGGAACTGCTGTTTCGCGAGCGGAAACCGGTCCGCGATCGTTTCGTGCGTCGATCGCTCGGTGTTCGCAACGTTCCGTCGTCGGGGACCCATACGTGATAGCGGTGGCCGCCGCTACATAATGATTTCATTCTTTCATTCTGGGCCAGGAATTACTTCTCGAGCGGCGTCCCGTCCGCCCGCTTCGCACCTTCGGAGTCGTGGACGACGACCTCGCCTGGGTCGGGATCGACCGGCGCGTACTCGTCGCGGACGGCGATGGCTTCCTCGAGTTCCCGCACGGCCCGTTCCTTCAGCGCTCGAGCCAGTTCTTCGGCGTCGTCACGCGAAATGTCCCGACCCAGGCCCTCGCACTCGTGGGCGCGGACCATGCCGGCCTCGTCGACCGCTTCGCCCATGGGCTGGCTGGTGCCCGCGAGCGCGACGCTGAAGGGGTAGGTACGACAGATCAGCGGCCGGTCGTCGTGAGCGGTACACGCACCAGTGCCGGACTCGTCTTCCTCGTAGAACGTACAGTCGCCGCAGTCGTCAGTTTGGAGCGCCCACTCGAAGGTCTCGCCCTCGAGGCCGCCGTCGTCGGTCGCCGAGAGGCCGTACGGCATCGGTCGGGCGATATCGCGCCAGTCGTACTCCTCGTCGTACTCGTCGCTTTCCTCGAGATTCCGAACTTCGTCGGGAAAGACGGTCGCCGTGTGGTCGTCCGCGTCGTCGGCTTTGCAGCAGGCCCCACAGCGGGTACACTCGAAGCCGATCGACTCGATCGCGTCCGCGAGGTCGGCGATCGAGAGCTGGCGGGCGTCGTCGAGTTCGGCCTCGAGCGATTGCACGCTCGAGGGGAGGCGGTCGAAGCGGAAAAGTCAGTCGTCCGCGGACGGTGCAGCGCGCTCGCCGTCCCACTCGACCCGCCCCTCGACGGCGAGTTTCTCGAGGTGGGCCAGGACCGTCGCTCGCGCGAGGTCTTCCACCCCTGAGAGGTCCTTGTCGTAGGCCGCTTCGAGGATCCCCTCGAGCGTGTCCGCGCCGCCGGTGACGGCCTCGCGGACGCGTTGCTCGCGGTCGGCCCGGTGGGTAAGCAGTCGCTCGAGGGTCTCGCGGGGCGCGTCGATCTCGGGCCCGTGACCGGGATACAGCGCCGGCGGATCGGCCGCCCAGAGGCGACGGAGAGTCGTCACGTACGCGCGCATGTCACCCTCGGGTGCGCCGACGACGACGCTACCCTCGCGGACGGCACAATCACCACAGCAGATCGGGCCGCCGTGGCCGGCCTCGAGGGCGACGTGGTCCGGCGCGTGGCCGGGCGCGTCGAGAACGCGAACGCACTCCTCGCCGAGCGGAATTTCGGTCCCCGGCGTGACGGTGCGGTCGGGGGCGATCCCGGTCGCGTCGCGAAAGCGGTCGACGCGGCCGTAGCGGGCCCAGACCGTCGCGTCGGTTTCGGCCGCGTAGGCCGCGACGGCACCGACGTGATCGGGGTGGGTGTGGGTGACGAGGACGTGATCGACGGATCGGTCGCGGACCGCCCGGTCGAGGGCGTCGGTTCGAGCCGCGGGGTCGACGAGGATCGCCGACTCGGGGCTGGATTCGCCGTCCGAGGACGGTTTCGCTCCCTCGAGGAGGTACGCATTGGTGTCGCCGGACGGCGCGCGCGTCGCGACGGGGACGGACCACCGAGTAACGTGCATGTCAGGACAGTACGACCGGGTGAAAAAAGACGTATCGGCGGCGACCGGCACTCGATCCCTCTCCGCTCCCCCGAGCAGTGGAGACGTGGGCGGCGAGTCGGTCAGTGATTCAGGTAGTAGACCTGTTTGCGCGCGTCGCGGAAGCTGTATCGGGAGCCGACCAGTCCGACGTCCTCGAGGCGATTGAGGGCGTAGCGGACGGTGCGGTCGGGCAGCAGCGACTCCTCGGCGAGTTGGCCCTGCGAGAGCGGCGAGTCGGTCTCGAGAACTTTCGCAACGAGTTTCGCGCTCGGGGGCAGATCGCGGAGTCGGTCGCGGTATTCGTCCTCCGACAGCGTTTCTTCGGCAGCAGCGCCACGGTCCTCGGCTGTACTCATGCTCATACCCACTTGAGTGCAATCGCCAGTGGTAAAGCTTCCCTATATGTGGATACGAACAATGCAGTTTGTATAAGGCATATGAATGAGGTATTAACACAATATATTGTGCCCGGCTCCGATCGACCGCAGGCGGGTGGGTAACTGCCGTCGACACCGATTCGTCAGTCGACTCCAGTATCGTTTTATCCCATCGCGACAGTAGATTCGCTCAGTGTGAAAGGACAGGAGTGGTACCAAGCCGACGACATCGCCGAGGAATACGACGACAAGCGCTTCTCCCGGGGCGGCCAGCTGATCGACCGCCGGGAGAAGGAGGCCGTCCTCGAGGCCATCATGCCGGTCGAGGACCGCAAGGTCCTCGAGATCGCCTGTGGTACCGGGCGGTTTACGGTCATGCTGGCCCACCAGGGGGCCGACGTCGTCGGACTCGACATCTCGGCGGCGATGTTACAGCAGGGACGACGGAAGGCGAAACAGGACGAGCTTTCGGGAACGCTGGAGTTCCTCCGGGGGGACGCGGGGCGGCTGCCGTTCCCGGACGATCACTTCGATACCGTCATCGCGATGCGGTTTTTCCACCTCGCTGACGACCCCGAGGCCTTCCTCGAGGAGATGCGACGGGTGGCCCGCGATCAGATCGTCTTCGATACGTTCAATCGGTTCTCGAGCCGGAGCGTCTACAACTGGGCGCTGCCGATGGGGTCCCGACTCTACTCGAAGAGCGAAGTGGCGGTCCTGCTCGCGAAGACCGATCTCACGCTCGTCGACGTGGAAGACGACTTCCTCCTCCCCTACGGGTTGTATCGATCGATTCCGAACGCGCTCGCCTCGCCACTTCGGGCGATCGACGAGGCGGTTGGGAAGCTCCCGGTCACCGATCACTTCGCGTCGGTATCGTACTGGAACGCGCGCGTTCGGTGACGGCATCGGGGTCAATCCAATCTATTTACTATCAGGAGCCCGTACCGGGACGTATGGAGCTCTCGGTAGTCGTCTCGACGCTGAACGACCGGGAGCGGTTGCCGTCGTGTCTCGATGCCCTCGGGGGGCGAACGCCGTCGTCGACGGAAATCATCGTCGTCAACGGCCCGTCATCGGACGGGACCACCGGCGTCGTCCGTGATCGCGACGACGTCGACGTCCTCGTCGAGATCTCCGAGCGAAACCCCGGCGTCTCCCGGAACGCCGGCCTCGAACTCGCGACGGGAGACGCGATCGCCTTCCTCGACGGCGAGTACACGATCGATCACAGCTGGTATCCGGCCATCGAGGGGGCGATGGCCGACGAGACCGACGTCGTCACCGGCCCCATCACCGGCGGTTCCGATCGTGAGCGCGATCGCTCGCCCCGGCGGATCGGCGGCCGGACGGTGACGGAGTTTCACGGCGACAACGTCGCCTTCGAGCGATCCGTCCTCGAGGCATTGGACGGGTTCGACGAGTACCTCGTCCAGGAAAGCGAGTGCGACTGTGCCCACCGCGTTGCCGGCCTCGAGTACGAGGTCTCGTGGGACGCGGCGATGGCCGCCCGCCGTGAGGTCGGGACCGACGGCGGCCGGGCCGACCCCGACTGGGGGGCGACCTACCGCTCGCTGTCCTACCGACTCGCGAAGAACTACGGCCCCCGACCGAGCGTGTTCGCCCGGACCGTCGGGAGCGCGCTCCGGGACGGTGCCGGCGGCGTCCGTCGACTGGCCGCCGGCGAGGCGACGCCGACCGGCTGGGTCTCGGACGGCGTCGATGTCACCGAAAACATCGCACGCGGGCTCTGGGACGGCGTCCGCGCCCGCTATGCCGACCGCTCGAGCCGACGGAACCCCAACGGGCTCTCGGAGCGCCACGACCGGGCGGTTCGGGTCTACGACCGGCGCTGACGTGGTATCGCGGGCCCGCCTCACCACCTGTTATTCGCCGCGGAACTCGGGTTCCCGGCCCTCGAGTCGCGCCTCGAACCCTTCGCGGTAGTCGTGGGTGTCGTCTATTTCGTAGGCCAGTTGGCGCTCGTAGGCCAGCCCCTGCTCGAGGGGGGTCTCGAGGGCGGCGTTGAGGGCTTTCTTCGCGTTTCGAAGCCCGAGCGGCGCGTTCTCACAGAGGTCGTCGGCGAAGGCCTTCGCCCGCTCGTCGACGTCGTCGGTATCGACGACCTCGTGGGTCAGGCCGATGTCGGCGGCCTCCTCGGGGTCGATGAACTCGCCGGTCAGGACGATCTCTTTGGCCTTCGAGAGTCCGACCAGCCGGGGGAGCCGCTGCGTGCCCCCTGCATGGGGGAAGGTCCCCAGTTGGACCTCGAGCAGGCCGTACTTCGCGTTCCGGCCGATGATCCGGAAGTCACAGGGCAGCGTGAGTTCGAACGCGCCCGCGGGTGCGGCGCGTTTGATGCCGACCACGACCGGTTGGCGGGTCTCCTCGATCGTCTCGAGGACCTCGGGGAACTTGTTGCGGTCGATCTCGGCGTCGGGCTCGACCCGGTCGCGCATCATCTCGAGGTCCATCCCGGCACAGAAGACCGGCCCTTCGCCGAGCAGGGTGGCGGCACGGATGTCTTCGTCGGCGTCGACCCGCTCGAAGGCCGTGATGAGGTCGTCCATGAGCGGGACGGTCATCGCGTTTCGCTTGTCGGGTCGCGAGAGGTAGACATCGGCCCGGTCGTCGTGCCAATCGATCGCCGCGAGGCCACTGCCAACGGATTCCATGGGCGATGCATTGCGCGGGACCCGGTTAAGTGTGGCTGGGGCCGCACGTCCTGCCGATATCGTCACTCGAGTGCGACGCGATTCCCGGATCAGTCGCGCCCGAGGCGAGTTCCGCGACTCGAGTCCGCGGTCAGTCCTCGATGTCGTAGAGGTCCGTCGAGAGGTAGCGTTCGCCGGTGTCGGGGAGGACGACGACGATCAGTTCGTCGGGGTTGTCGGCGGCGTAGTCGGCGGCGGCCGCGATCGCTGCACCGGCGGAGATGCCCACGAGCAACCCCTCCTCGTGGCCGAGTGTCCGGGCCGCGGCTCTGGCGTCGTCGGCCTCGACGGCCCGGACCTCGTCGACGAGTTCGGTCCGGAGGATCTCCGGGACGAAGCCGGGGCCGATCCCCTGGATGTCGTGGCCGTCGGAACTGAGTTCCGAGAGGGTCGGCGACTCGGCGGGTTCGACCGCGACCGACGTGAACTCGGTCTTCCCCCGCTCTTCCTTGATATACTCCGAGACGCCCGTGATCGTGCCGCCGGTCCCGACACCGGCGACGACCGCGTCGACTGCGCCGTCCGTGGCCTCCCAGATCTCGGGGCCGGTCGTCTCCCGGTGGGCCGCCGGGTTGGCCTCGTTTTCGAACTGGCCCGCGAGGACGGCGTTCTCCCGATCGGCGACGATTTCCGCGGCCCGCTCGTTGGCGCCGCCCATCCCGTCCTCGGCGGGGGTCAGCTCGAGGTCGGCCCCCAGCGCCCGCAGGAGTTGGCGGCGCTCGGTCGACATCGATTCGGGCATCGTCAGCACACAGTCGTAGCCTCGAGCGGCCGAGACGGCCGCCAGCCCGATCCCCGTGTTGCCGCTGGTCGATTCGACGACGGTGCCGCCGGGCTCGAGAGCGCCCTCGCGCTCGGCGGCGTCGATGATCGCCCGTGCGATCCGGTCTTTGACGGAGTAGGGGTTGGCCGCCTCGACTTTCCCGACACAGTTGTCGGCGACGGCATCGAGTCGCAACAGCGGCGTCTCGCCGATCAGTTCGTTGACGGTCGCTGCGGCATCGATCTCGGCTGCAGCGGGAAGCGATGAGTCCATCACCCGAATCACTGGCGAGGACGCCAGTCCGCGTTATCCCGAACAGGTTCGTACGGGTTCGTGACTCGCGGCCCTGGCTCAAAGCCACGTTTGAGCTTGGGGCGGGCTTTTTTCCGTTTCCGAACGACCGTTCAGTATGGATCGACGACGATTCCTCGCGGCCTCGAGCGTCGGGCTCGTGGCCGCAGTGGCAGGGTGTACCGGAAGCGCGACCGAGGGCGACGACGACCCCGAACCGGGATCGACTACGGGCTCGGATGCGAACGGCACCGACGCCGACGGCGAGATCACGGTGAGTGCCGACGGCGAGGTCGAGGCCGAACCGGATCAGGCGACGGTCGATGTCGGGGTCACTGCGACCGGCGAAAGCGCCGACGCGGTCACCGACGAACTCGCCAGCGGTGCCGAACGGCTCCGCGAGATCTTCGACGACCTCGGCATCCCCGACGAGAACGTCGAGGAGGGGCGGTACCGCGTCCATCCCGCTCGCGGGCGCGAGACCGACGGGTTCGAGGGGTCTCACTCATTCGACGTGACCCTCGCGGACGTCGATCGGGTCGGCGAGGTCATCGACGCCGCGATCGAGGCCGGTGCCGACGACGTCGGCCGGGTCCGGTTTACGCTACAGGAAGAGACCCGATCGACGCTACGCGAGGACGCGATCGACGCCGCGCTGGAAAACGCCGACGCGGAGGCGGCACACATCGCCGACAACCGCGAGGTCGAGATCACGGGAACGGCGGCCGTTACGACCGGTGACGTGCAGGTGCATGCGGTCCGTACCGAAGCCAGCGACGACGCGGCCGGAGGTGCCGGCGGGGCCCCGCCGACCGAGATCGATGCCGATCCGGTCAGCGTGACCGCGAGCGTGACGGTCACCTACGACTTCGAGGCGTGACCGTTTCGGCGGGCCCGTCCGGCGGACCGCAACGTTTTCGGCCAGCCTAAAACCGAACGCTTTTTGAATAATTAGGCTCGCCTAAAACGTATGGATCCGACCCCACACGCGGACCGGAGCCGTCGCGCGTTCGTCGCGACGGGTATCGCGGCCGGCAGTGCGGCAGTAGCCGGCTGTATCGGCGGAATCGATTCCGAATCGACGAGCGATGGCGACTCCTATACCGTCTCGATGGCCCCGATGGGCGAGGTCGAGTTCGATTCCGTGCCGCAGGACGCCTTCGTTACCTTCCCGCAGTACGCGGACATGGCCGTCGCGCTCGGCCACGGCGACGCGGTCACCACCCTCTTTGCACCCGACATGTCCGGCGCGACGATGAACACCTACTACGACCGACTCGAGGGCGTGTCCTTCGAGTGGGAAGGACTCGAGAATCCCCTCGCGGAGGGACTCAGCGAAGAGCGACTCTACGCCCTCGACAGCGACGTTCACTTCCTCGATCCCTCGTACCCGGTCAAGAACAACGACGACTGGGATGCCTCGACCGTCGCGGACGTCGCCGATCAGATCGGCCCGTGGTTCGGCAACTTCCACAGTGGGGTCCACAGCGAGCCCGCGTCGGCCTACGCCGACAGCTACGAGTACTACACCCTCTGGGAGATGTTCGAGCGGGTCGCGGCGGTCTTTCGCGAGGAAGAACGCTACGAGGCGCTCGCCGAGGTCCACGCGGATCTGCGCTCGCAGATCGAGTCGAACCTCCCGCCCGAGAGCGACCGGCCGACGGTCGCCCGCGTCACGTTGGGCCAGGGTCAGTTCTACGCCTACCACCTCAACGCGCCCGGCTACTGGCAGGCCGACACCCGGCCGCTCGGGGCCCGCGACGTCTTCGCCGACCGGGACTGGGAGCGCGACTGGGGCACCGTCGGCTACGAGGCGATGCTCGACGCCGATCCCGACGTGATCCTCCACCTCTGGGGGATCACGCCTCGATACGCCATCGGCAACGTTCGCAAGCGACTGGAAAACGACTCCGCCGGCAGCCAGCTCACCGCGGTTCAGGACGACCGGGTCGTCCCCGGCGGAATGCGCTATCAGGGGCCGCTCATGAACCTCTTCCAGCTCGAGATGACGGCCAAGCAGCTCTACCCCGAGCGGTTCGGCGAGTGGCCCGGCTACGAGTCGGGCGAGTCCTACCCCGAGATTCCGGCCGACGAGCAGCTGTTCGACCGCCAGCGCGTGGCCGAAATCGTCACCGAGGGCGCGTAGGATGGGCACCGACGGCGACGACGCGACTGGCGGTACTGACCGCGAGTTCGACGCCGACGTGGCCGTCGTCGGCGGCGGGCCGGCCGGCTGCGCCGCCGGCGTCTTCACCGCGCGAGCGGGCCTCGAGACGACGGTCTTCGACCGCGGCCCCTCGTCGCTACAGCGGTGTGTCTCCCTCGAGAACTACCTCGGGTTCCCCGGCGGGATCGACGTCGGGACCTTCCTCGATCTCGCGCGAGATCACGCCGAGACGGCGGGCTGTCGGTTCCACGAGGACCTCGTCGAGTCGGTCGCGTTGCCGGCCGACGGCGGGTTTCGGCTCGAGACGCAGGCCGGCGACGCCTACCGGACGCGGTACGTGATCGCCGCGAGCAAGTACGACGGCTCGTACCTCCGCGGGCTCGACGACCCCGACGCGCTGTTCGTCACCGAGGAGCGCGACGGCGAGACGGTCGAGCGCTTCGACGGGACCTATCCCGACGACGACGGGCGGACGCCGGTCGACGGCCTCTACGTCGCCGGCCCGCTGGCCGGCGGTGGCGATCAGGCGATCATCGCGGCCGGCCACGGCGCGACGGTCGCCCGGTCGTTACTCCGGGACCGCCGCGAGGACGCGGGCTACTGGGGCCGGTTCGCCGAGTGCTACGACTGGCGACGCGATGCCGCGGACAGGGCCGAGGAGTGGGCCGATCCCGACCGCTGGGTCGAACTGTTCGAATCGGACGCTCCCGAGGAGTACGACCCGGCCGAGATCCGTCGCCTCGCCGAGGCCTACGCCGAGGAGCGCGACGACAGCTACGTCGACCCCGACACCGCGAGTCGGCGGGCCGACCGCGGACAGCGTCGGCTCGCGGCCGCGCTGGACGACGCGGTGCTGCTCGAGGCCGTCGACGACGAGACGATCCGCGAGTACGTTCGCGACGCGGACGGCGACGATCCGACGGAGGACTGACCGGAGACGGCCCGCGAGCGGCGATTGCGTGTTCCATCGTACGCTCGAGTGACCGGGTTCGCGTCGCTATCGATTTCGAAGGGGGACTGAAAAGCGGCTATCGAACGGAAAACGAGGGTCGCGGCCGTTAGTCGTCGGCCGGAACCGCCTGCGAGTCGGCTCGCCCGGAAGCCATGGCGAGGACGTCGTCGAAGAAGTCGAGGGTGTCGTGCGGGCCGGGGTTGGCCTCGGGGTGGTACTGACGGGTGATCACGTCGTACTCGACGCCGTCGATTCCTTCCGGCGTGTCGTCGTTGACGTTGATCTGGGTGACCTCGAGGTGCTCCCCGGGATCGGCGACCGTGTAGCCGTGGTTCTGGGTCGTCATCACGACCTGCCCGGACTCCAAGTCGAGGACGGGCTGGTTGACGCCGCGGTGGCCGAAGGTCATCTTCTCGGTCGACCCACCGAGGGCCTCGGCGACGATCTGCTGGCCGAGACAGATGCCGGCGACGGGCGTGTCCTCGACGAACGCCTCGACGAGGGTGATCGCCTGCCCGAAGTTGACCGGGTCGCCGGGGCCGTTCGAGATGAAGAGCAGATCGGGGTCGACGGCCTCGACCGCGGACACGTCGGCATCGTAGGGCAGCACGTGAACCGTCGCGTCGCGCTCGAGCAGCGAACTGATGATCGAGCCCTTCGCGCCGCAGTCGATCAGCGCGACCGTCTCGCCGTCGTTGTCCTCGCCGTGGACCTCGGGCTCGTCGACGCTGACTTGCGCGCCGATGTCGGTGTGGTCGCTCATCGCCTTGCAGGCCTCGAGTTGCTCGAGGGCGTCTTCCTCGGTGACGTCCTCGCCGACGGCGATACCGCATTTCATCGCGCCGCCGTCGCGGATGTCGGTGACGACGTCGCGGGTGTCGAGGTGGTCGACCGCCGGGATGCCCTCGCGCTCGAACCAGTCGACGATCTCGTCGGTGAACTCCTTGGCGATCGCGGCGCGGGGGTGGATGCGATCGTCCTCGAAGCGCTCCTCGCGGACGCCGTAGTTGCCGATCAGCGGATACGAGAACGTGAGGATCTGCTCCTCGTAGGAGGGATCGGTGAGACTCTCCTCGTAGCCGGTATACGCTGTCGTGAATACGATTTCGCCGCGGGCCGTCCCGTCGGCACGACCACGTCCCTCGAGTACGTGGCCGCCTTCCAGTGCGACGTAGGCTTCCGTCATTACGATCTACGTATCGGATGGACCGGCATAAGTGTTGTCTTCGAAGCTCAGTTACGATTTTCGTAATCGGTAAGTGCGGGTTCGCCGTAGGTACGCATCTCCATGGACGACCTGGACCGACAGATCCTCGATATTCTCCGGCGAGACAGTCGCACGCCCTACACGGAGATCGCCGACGAAGTAGGGACCAGCGAGGGGACCGTCCGGAACCGCGTCGAGCGGATGCTAGACGACGACGTGATCGAGCGCTTTACGATCTCGACCCGGACGGGCAACGTCCAGGCGATGATCGAACTCAGCGTCGCGGTCGATGTCGATACCAAGGCCGTCTCCGAACGGATCGCCGAGTGGGACGAGGTCGACTTCGTCTGGATGGTCTCTGGCGAACAGGACGTCGTCCTCGTGGTCGACGCCGCGGACACGCGCGGGGTCAACGATCTGATCACCAAGGCCCGCGACCAGGAGGAGGTCGTGAGTACGAAAACGCGGCTGATTCTGGACGAGGAACTCGGCTGAATTCGCCGCTCGCTTCGCTCCAGTCGGGAGCGGGCGACTCGAGTCGCGCCGGTGTTCCCGTTCGGTAGGCGAACTCCCTCGCTTTTTTGCCCGATGGGCCACATTCCGTTCTAATGACCACCGAGAAACGCTCCGGAAATCGAAACGAGTCGGTCGCGGCCGATCGAACGGGGGATTCGAATCGGGACCGATCGGTGGCCCTCGACGAGGCCGAAACGCTGTTTCACGCCGTCGAAGAGGCCGTTTTTCTGATCGATGTCGAACGGACGGAGCGGGATCTCGAGTTCAGGTTCCGACGCGTCAACCCAGCCTACGAAGCGGCGACCGGCCTGACCGACGCGTCGGTCACGGGGAAATCCCTGCAGGACCTGTTCGAGTTGTCCCCCGACGGCGACACCCTCTGTCGATACCGGGAGTGTGTCGAGGGCGAGGAGCCGGTTGACGTCAGCGCGACGCGTTCGTTGCCGGTCGGGCAACGAACCGTCGAGACGACGCTGCACCCGGCCGACTCGAGCGGTCCGGTCCGTCGGATCGTCGGCATCGTTCGTGACATCTCCGAACGGGCGACGACGGAGCGTGAACTCGAGCGGAACCGGGACCTCCTGACGAAAGCGGAGGGCCTCGCGGCCGTCGGCGGGTGGGAACTCGATCTCCGAACGAACGATCTCCGGTGGACCGACGGGACGCGAGCGATCTTCGAGGTCGACGACGACTACGAGCCCACGCTTTCTGACGCGATCGAGTTCTATCGGCCCGACGATCGGCCCCAGATTCGGGCGTTCGTCGAGGCATGTCGACGCGACGAGGAGTCGTACGACGGCGTCCTCGAGATCGTCACGGCCGAGGGGAACGAACGATGGGTCCGGACGGTCGGGGAACCGGTCACGGAGGACGGAACCGTCGTCGCGTTACGCGGCGCGATTCAGAACGTCACGGCGCGGAAGGAACGCGAGCGGGAGTTGCAGCTCTTCCGAAAAGCGGTCGAACAGGCCGGTCACGGGATCATCATCACGGACCGCAGCGGGACCATCGAGTACGTCAACCCGGCCTACGAACGGGACACCGGATACAGCCGCACGGAGGCCGTCGGCCTGAACCCGCGTATCGTCAAGTCGGGAAAGCACGACGAGGCGTTCTACGAGGACCTCTGGGACACGATCGGCTCGGGCGAGATCTGGGAAAGCGAACTCATCAACCGGCGCAAGTCCGGCGAACTGTACCACGTCGACCAGACGATCGCACCGATCACCGACGACGCGGGCGAGATCACGCATTTCGTGGCCATCGAGACCGATATCACGGCACAGCGGTTGCGGCGACAGCGTCTGGGCGTCCTCAACAGAATCCTGCGACACAACATCCGAAATGCGATGAACGTCATCAAAGGGAACGCGACCCGGCTCCGGACAGTGTCCGCCGAAGAGGACCGTCACACAGCCGTGACGGCGATCGAAGAGCAGGCGGCCGACCTCCTCAAGATCAGCGAGAACGCGGCCGCCGTTCGAGACCTGTTCCAGCGGGAACGAGACGCCGATGCGACCTGCGACGTCGGCACGATGGTCTCGAGGCTGGCGGCCGACTTCGACGAACAGTACCCGGACGCCGCTATCACGGTCACGGCCCCCGATTCCGTCCCGGTACAGGCCGACGACCGCCTGGAGATGGCGATCCGGGAAGCGATCCACAACGCCGTCAGTCACAACGACCGCCCCGTCCCGGACGTGACGGTCGGCGTCACCCCGCCCGAGGCGACCGACAGCGGTGACTGGGTCGACATCGTGATCGCCGACAACGGCCCCGGCATCCCGGCGGAAGAACGACCGATGATCGAACTGGGTCACGAGACGCCGCTCGTCCACGGCACCGGCCTCGAGCTGTGGCTCATCTACTGGGTGACGAAGAACGTCGGGGGCGAACTGCGGATCAGCGAGAACGAGCCGCGTGGCACGATCGTCACGCTCCGGGTGCCGCCGGCGACGTAGCCCGCCCGCGGTGGGGGCGACTGTGCCGCTGCGGTTCGGAGACACGAACCGTCAGCGAGGCGTTGCATGCGGCCTCGAGCGGGCCACCGGCGGTCCTCGAGCGGCGGTCAGACGACCTCCTGTCAGTCCTCCCGATCGGGCGTCAACAGGGCCGGCGGCAGCGAGCAGCCACAGGGTTCGACGGTGCCGGTTGACGGCCCCGTGGCGACGACGAACGCGACCGGCTCGCCGCAGGTCGGACAGTCGGGAAACGGCGTGTCGTCGCCGGCCTCGGGATCGCTACTCATCGGCCCGCCTCCGCGGGTTCTCGAGCGAGTGGAGACGGACTCGAACGCGGTCGTGACTGGCGATGCGACCGTCGTGCGGGACGTTTATATCCCGGTAGAACGAACTGAATCATGGCTTGCTAACCCTCTCGGGTTGGAAGCCGAGTCTCGGGTGCTAGGTCCACCCGGGACGTTTCGAGACGTCCCCTGTCGGAGATCGGCTTCCGTACTAATTGTTGGTCAGTGGTCACTTATATCTACTGCTGGCGTGGTGGAATCTGTCGGCGTTCGCTCGAGGCGGTCGGGCGGAAATAGCGCTCGAGAACCGATGTCTCCGAGGGGAAGTGTGCTGCTATCGTGGCAACACGGAGTAGCCACGCCCTCCCCAACCGATTCGCTCGCTCCAGAGTCGCTCGCTCATCCCTCGCACGGTTTCGAACTGTGCCTCACTTCCGCTCGGCACAGTTCAGCGAGCGCCACCGCATGGCGGTTCGTCGATCCGCTGTGAGAGAGCAGTCGCTACTGTTCGACTGTCCCCTCGTCCTCGCCGGGCGGTGTGCCCACGCCGGGCGTCGGGCGGTCGATCGCGTCGATCACGCCCTTGCGGTCGTGGATCGCACGGTAGGCCCGCCGCAGCAGGTTATCGAATCCCGATCGCGAGACCGTCGCGCTCACCCGGCCGTCGCGGATCGCCTCGACGATCGACTCGGGCGTGAGCCGGTCCGCCTCCACGACGGTGTAGGCCCGGCCCACCTCGAAGGGGTAGTGGGCGTCGCTGCCGCCGACCAGCGGCAGATCACGTTCGCCGGCCAGTTCCTCGACCAGCGGCTGAGACCGGGGGTGTTTGCCGTTGACCTCGATCGCGTCGAAGGGAACGTCCTCGAGTTCCCGCACCGTGCTGTTCCGGAACGGGTGGGCGACGACGGCGGCGCAGTCGCGGTCGTGGGCCAGCGCGACGGCCTCTTCGGGCGAGAGCGCGCCGGGTTTCGTCGCACGGGGCGGATCGGGGCCGACGACGAGGACGTGGCCCCGGTCCGTGGTGATCTCGATGCCCGGCAGCGTCGCCACGTCGGGGACGGGATCGAACGGCGTGTAGTAGTCGTGGTTGGTCGTCGCGACCCCGTCGAGGCCGCGCCGCGCGGCCATCTCGGTGAGGAGCCTGACGCCCACCGGATCGAACCGGTCGCCGAGCGCGCGGCGACCGTGGAAGAATCGCGTGTGCGCGTGGAGGTCGACGGTGTACACGGCTACGCAGACGCCGGCCAGACCCTTTTGCGCTCGGCCGGCGTCTCCCGCGGTATGCAATCGGAGGGGCCGGACGACGGTCGTTCGAGCGACCGCGTCCTCGTCTGCAACCCCGTCAGCGGCAGCGGGGACCACGTCGACACCGTCGCCGCGCTCGCGGACCGACACGGCTTCGAGATCCGGACGACAGAGGAGGCGGGCGACGCAACCCGACTCGCTCGCGAGGCCGCGCCCGACGCCGACCTCGTCGCCGCGGCCGGCGGCGACGGCACGCTTAACGCGGTCGTCAACGGCGTCGCAGCCGCCGACGCCCTCGGGTCGACGACGGTCGCCGTCGTCCCGGCGGGCACGGGCAACAACTTCGCGACGAACGTCGGGATTCGGGGGATCGAGCATGCCTTTTCGGTGATCGAAGAGGGCCGCCGCCGGGAGATCGACGTCGGCTGGGCCAACGACCGAACCTTCGTCAACTCCTGTGTCGGGGGGATCACCGCCGAGGCCAGCAGCGAGACGACCCCCGAGAGCAAGGCCGAACTGGGGGTGCTGGCCTACGTCAAGAATACGATCGAGACGGTCGGGGAGTTCGACTCGCTCCCGCTGCGCGTCGAGACGGCCGCGGGCCCGAACGGCGAACGGGCCCGCGCCTGGGAGGGCGAGGCGATGTTCGTCCTCATCGGGAACTGCCGGCGTTTTACCGGCGCACGGACCGCACAGGCCGATGTCGAGGACGGCCTGCTCGAGGTGACGATCGTCGAGGACGCCGCGACGACGGACCTGCTGAGCGGCGCGGCCCTCGAGGGGTTGTTCGGCGGCGATAGCACGCACATCGTCCGCCGACGAACGCCGACGCTGTCGATCGAGAGCCGTGCGGACGCCGTCGAGTACAGCCTGGACGGCGAGACCCTCGAGACCGAACGGCTGCGACTCGAGACCGAGCCCGGCGCGCTCACGATTCCAGTCGGGGAGACGTACCGGCCCGATCCCGACGGGGGCGAGCTATGGTCGCTCGAACCCGCCGGATAGGGAGCATATCGATTCGAAACGGCCGTCACGAGACGATACTGGTTTCAGGAGTCACGGTAATTGTGCGGATATGAGTACGCCGGAGGAAGACCTCCAACACGAGAACGCCGGACAGGACGTGATCGCCGTCGACGCCGACGATACCGAACTCGAACTGGTCAACCGGCTCGACGCCCACACCGGCGACGGGATTCGTCACCGGGCATTTACCTCGCTCGTCTTCGACGGGGAGGGCAATATTTTGCTCGCACAGCGCGCGCCGGACAAGCGCCTGTGGGGCACCTACTGGGACGGCACCGTCGCCTCCCACCCCGTCGAGGGCCAGAGCCAGGAGGAAGCGACCCGCCAGCGTCTCGAGGAGGAACTGGGGATCTCCCCGGACCAGTACGACGACCTGCAGCTGACCGACCGGTTCGAGTACAAGCGCTACTTCGAGAACGCGGGCGTCGAACACGAGGTCTGTGCCGTCCTGCAGCTGACGCTGTCCGACCGGAGCCTCGATCCCAACGAGGAGGAGGTCGCCGGCCTGATGTGGGTCCCGTACGAGCGACTCCACTCGAACCCGGAGTGGTACCGCCAACTGCGACTCTGCCCGTGGTTCGAAATCGCGATGCGACGGGACGTGCGATAACGAAACGCACGACGAAACACCCTCGAGAAACAGTACACGAGCGGGAGGTTTATAGGGGAGTGCCCACACATGGCGGATAGACTGCGATGGTGATGGGTACGCTCAGACGGCTTCTCCGGGGGAGTATCAGTACGTCGGCCGCGTCGACGGGGAAGTCGACTGCCGCGGCGGCGACGGCGGAGCCGTCGGCCGAGGCGAAGCGGCCCGCCGAACAGCTCGATATCTGTCTGTTGAGCTACCGCTCGAACCCCTACTCCGGGGGACAGGGCGTCTACGTCAAGTACCTGAGCCGAGCGCTGACGGAGCTGGGCCACTCCGTCGATGTCATTTCGGGCAAACCGTATCCCGACCTCGACGACGACGTCGGACTGGTGAAACTCCCCGGCGAGAACGTGGTCGACGAACTCGACCGGCTGGGGCAGTTCGAACCCTCCTATCTGCGGGAGCCGCTGGCGCTCTACGAGTGGCTGAGCGCGCTCACCGGCGGCTTTCCCGATCCCTACGCCTTCGGCCGCCGGGTCGTCGACTACTTCGAGACACACGATCCCGACTACGACGTGATCCACGACAACCAGTCGCTGTGTCACGGCCTCCGGACGCTTCGCGAGCGCGGGCATCCCGTCGTGGCGACGGTACATCACCCGATCACCGTCGACCGCGACGCCGCGCTTGCGGCCGCCGACGACTGGACAGAACGGCTCCTGATCCGACGGTGGTACCGGTTCCTGCGGATGCAACGCGAGGTCGTTCGGGAGCTGCCCCACGTCCTGACCGTCTCGGAGTCGGCCAAACACCGCACCGTCACCGACTTCGGAGCCGACCCCGACTCGATCCGGGTCGTCCACAACGGGATCGACACCGACCTGTTTCGCCCCGTCGACGGCGATCACGACCGCCCGCGCGTGATGACGACCGTCAGCGCCGACGTCCCGCTGAAGGGGGCCCGACACCTGCTCGAGGGGTTCGCGACCGTTCGGGAATCGATCGACGCCGAACTCGTCGTCGTCGGCGAGTTCGACGAAGGCGGCGACTGCGATCGGCTGGTGTCGGAACTGGGGATCGCGGACGCGGTCGAGACCCACAGCGAGATCAGCTACGAACGGATGGTCGAACTCTACGGCACCGCCGACGTCGCCGTGGTCCCCTCGATCTACGAGGGCTTTGGCCTGCCCGCCGGCGAGGCGCTGGCCTGTGGCGTCCCGGTGGTCGCCACCACCGGCGGCGGCCTCCCCGAAGTGGTCGGCGATGCGGGGGTCCTCGTCGAACCGGGCGATTCCGACGCTATCGCCGACGCCGTTCACGACCTGCTGGTCGACGACGAACGTCGACGGCAACTCGGCCAGCGTGGCCGGGAGCGCATCGTCGAGGAATTCGACTGGGAACGGGCCGCCCGCGAGACGGTCCGGGAGTATCGGGCCGCCATCGAAACCCGGTCGCGGGGTGTCTGAGATGGAGACGATCGACTTCGATCGGCTGACGCTGACTCCCGGTATGCGGGTCCTCGACGTCGGCTGTGGCGAGGGCCGTCACGTCAACGCCGCCGCCCTCGAGAACGTCGGCGAGGTCGTCGGGCTCGACCTCGAGCAGGCGAACCTCGAGGCGGCCCGCGACGATCACGACGAGTACATCGCGCCCGAGTCGGACGTGCCGGTCACGTTCCTCTCGGGGGACGCGCTCAGGCTGCCCTTCGAGGACGGCGCGTTCGACGTCGTTCTCTGTACCGAGGTCCTCGAACACATTCCCGACTACGAGGCGGCTCTCGACGAACTCCGGCGGGTCTGTGCGCCGGGCGGGACGCTGGCGGTCAGCGTCCCGCGGGCCGGCCCCGAGCGGGTCTGCTGGGCCCTTTCCGACGAGTATCACGAGGTCGAGGGCGGCCACGTTCGGATCTTCGACCGCGAGGAACTGCAGGCGGCGATCGAACGCCGCGGCTTCGAGCGGGTCGACGGCCACTTCGCCCACGCCCTGCATGCCCCCTACTGGTGGCTGAAGTGTCTCTGGTGGGACCGCGACCAACAGGGTGACGCGCCGCTGCCCCTGCGGGCCTACGACCGGTTCCTCGAGTGGGACGTCCTCGAGTCGCCCCGGCCCGTGCGGCTGCTCGAGCGCGGGCTCGACCCCGCGCTGGGCAAGAGCGTCGTCTACTACTTCGAACTGGAGGGGTCGGCGTGAGCAACGCCACGCTCGAGTCGCTTTCCGACTGGGGGCTCGAGCCCGCACTCGAACACATCGAGCGCGCCCAGCGCTCGGACGGGCTCATCCTCTGGTATCCCGAGGGGCCGGCCGATCCGTGGGACCACGTCGAGAGCGCGATGGCGCTGTCGATCGCTGGCCGCGAGCATGCAGCCCGTCGCGCGTACCGTTGGATCGCCGACGCCCAGCATGACGACGGGGCGCTGTGGGCGACTTACGGCGAGGCCGAGGACAACGACGGGGCCCACGCCGGCGACGAGCCGCGCAAGGAAACCCACCGCAGCGCCTACGTCGCCGTCGGCGCCTGGCACCACTATCTCTGTACCGAAGACCGGGCATTTCTCCAGGAACTCTGGCCGACCGTCCGGGACGCCCTCGCGTTCGCGTGCCGCCAGCAGGCACCGACCGGCGAGATCTACTGGACCGTCGGCCCCGACGGCGAGCCCTACGAGGACGCACTGATTTCGGGCTGTGCCTCCCTCTACAAGAGTCTGGCCTGTGGCGCGGCGATCGCGGACGTGCTGGGCCACGACGAGGCCGGCGAGCGCTGGCTCGCAGCCCGTACCGACCTCGGCGAGGCGATCCGAACCCGCCCCGACCGGTTCGACCGCACGTGGGAGAGCAAGTCCCGCTATGCGATGGACTGGTTCTACCCCGTCCTCTGTGGGGTGCTGACCGGGGACCCGGCACGGAACCGGCTCGAGGCCGGCTTCGATCGGTACCTCGAGGCGGGACTGGGCTGTCGTTGCGTCGCGGACGAGCCGTGGGTGACCGTCGCCGAGTCCTGCGAACTCGTCGTCTCGCTGGCCGCGGTGGGCCGAACGGAGCGCGCTCGCGAGATCTACGACTGGCTCTTCCAGTGGACCGACGATGAGGGGGTCTTCTGGACGGGCTACCAGTTCGAAGACGAGGAGTTCTGGCCGGGCGAGCGGCCGACGTGGACCGGCGGAGCGGCGGTGTTGGCTGCGGATGCGTTGTCGGGACTCTCCCCCGCCGCGGACCTATTCACCGACCCGCGACCGGAGTAAACGCGGTTCGGACGGCGCAGGCGAACAGTAGGCCGTTCAGTCTACGGAAATCACGTCTCCCCGCGATCGGCTAATCGATCCGCGGCGGCGCGCGCTGACGGTCGGCTGAGCGGTGCGAGGCCGACCGTAGTGAGGCCTCGATGGTGCGAACGGTGACTGAAGGATCCGTGAGCCGAGCGAAGCCGACCGACGACACTGCGCGAGGTTGTCGCGAGTGAAACGAGCGAATCGGCTGGGAAGGGTGTGGCGGCCCCCTGTTGCTACGATAGCAGTACGCCTCGAGTCGTCAGTACGCACTCTCCAACGGCGGTACTCGAGCGATCCCCGTATCGCAGATCACACACGATCGCAACCCGTTTGCCTCGGTAAACCGGTCGAACAGCCCGGAGAGCCGCACGTCGTGGCTGGCCAGGACCCCGCCGGACTCGAGATGCCCCAACGCCGTCTCGTACTCGAAGCGCATGTGGGGGAGCCGGTGGTCCGAGTCGTGCAGGAACAGATCGACGGGGCCGACCGACTCGAGCAGGTCGGGCAGCACCTCCCGTGCGTCGCCCCGATGGAGTTCCCATCGGTCGCGACAGCGATCCGGGATCAGGTGGCCGTACTCGAAGGGACCGGGCGGGCCGCCGGGCAGGTCCACCGAATGCAGGGTACCGCCGCCGTTCTGTTCCATCGCCGCCAAAATGTGTGCGTCGAACGAGCCGAACAGCACGCCGGTCTCGACGGCCGTCTCGACCTCGAGCGCGCGACAGACGACGTAGATCGTCACGCCGTCGCGCCAGTGGGTCGTGTCGGTGGCGACGCCGGCGTCGTGGATCTCGGTGACGCGGTCGGCGTAGGCATCGTGAAACCACTCGAGGTCGTCGTACTCGCGCTCGTATTCGCGGAGTTCGTCGGCCGAGGCCGGCAGCACGTCGGCCAGTCGGTCGGCCCGTTCGCGCGTCTCCCGGCCGTAATCGAGCCGGCGGCGCTCGAGGCCGAGCCGGGCCTTTCGGAGGGCATAGATCGCGTCTCGGATCGGGGTCCCGTCCATTATCGGTACCCCAGCGCCTCGAGGCGCGATTCGATCTCGCCGTCGTCGTCTCCGGCGGCCGAATCGCCCTCGCGGATCCCCGCCGGAAGGGCGGGGTCACAGGTCTCCCGGTCACGGCCCTCGCGGACGACCCAGGGGACCCGGCGCACGGCGGGGACGGGGGTACCCGGCGGGTGTGACCAGACGCCGAACTCGCCGAGGCCGTTGCCGTGGTCGCTGGTCAGTGCGAGCCGGCCGTCGCAGTTCTCGTAGAGTCGGGTCAGGTCGTCTAAGACCCACTCGAGGTTGTCCCGGTAGGCCGCCCAGACCGCCTCGCGGGAGAGGTCGCCCTCGCGGACCCGCAGCCAGGGGTCGTTCATCGAGTCATCGTCGTCGTCGGCCTCGGCGAAGGCCTCGAGCGCCTCTCGTTCCTCGGCGGTCAGCGATTCGGGGTCGAACTCTTCGTCATCGTCGTCGGCCTCGACGAACTGGCCCCAGTGTTCGATGTCGGCCGAGCCGAAGAACCAGTCCGGCTGGGACCGGAAGGGGGCATGGGGCTGCATGTAGTGGACGAGAACGCGATCGATCCCCAGTCGATCGCGGGCGCGCCAGACGGCGATCGCGGCGTCGGTCAGCGGCGCGGGCGGAATCGTCGAGATATCGTCGTCGACCCACTCGTCTCGCCAGGCCTCGTGGAGGACGCCGAAGTCGTCGGCCGAAAGCGGGAGGACCTCGTCGGAGGTCACGAGGATGTGGTCGCAGGGTTGCGAGGAAAAAGGGTTGCCGGTCACGTAGGCGGTCCGGGCCATCCGCTCGCGATGCTCGGGGGCGAAGGTCCGATCCATCCACTCTGCCGACTGGGAGCCGACCGACCACAGCGAGCCCACCCCCTCGGGCCCCGGCAGCAACTCGTGGCCGGCGGCCGCGGTTTCGCGCATGAGATCGTACCGGCAGCCGTCGAGGACACAACAGACGTCCCACTCACGTTCCCAGACGGCCGTCGACGGGACGAGACGGGAGATCGCGTGTCCGACGCGGCCGGTCGCGATCGATTCCGTCAGCCTCGTGAGATCCATTCGGTCGTCCCGTTCCTCGGGGCGATTCTGTTAGTAGCTTTTGATCGACGGCCGACCCGTTGTCGGCCGTGGGTCCGTCGGTCACCCCCGCGTGGCACGCGACCGTTGTAGTTTAGCGGAACGCGGCAATCATGCCACTCGGTAACAAGTCTTATTATCACGCTGTTCGTAGCGTTGCCTGAGGACCGACACCACGGTCCCGTCTGACGAAATGAGTTCCTCACCACAAACCGAGACGTACGAAGTCACGCTCTCCCGAGACGAGCAATGGGTCGCCCATCACGTCCTGTCGAACCGGCTTGACGAGGCTCTCGACGGCGACGAGACACCGCCGGAGTGGGTACTTGAGTCGATCGACGCGGTCGAAGCCGACGGCGAGACGCGACTCACCGGTTCCCAGGCCGACCGGCTCTATACCGCGTTGGCCTCGTACGTCGACCGCGAGGACGCTCCGGAACGGGACGTCAGCCACGGGGCGGCCGTCCTCGAGACCCTCGAGGGCGTTCGCGAGCCCTAAGGGACCGCTTTTTCAGGGGCGCGTCGTCGCCCAGACGGCAGTCACAGCGAGCAGAATAGCTGGAGCCAGCGGCAGGATTAGTAATGCGAACCGATATCCCTCCGCGCCGGGCGGGAAGAGATAGATCGCGGTCGGGGCGATCAGGAAGGCGAACACGAGGACGCCGACGAGGACCCAGCCGCGCCAGTCGAACTCCCGGTCGGCCGTCTCTGGGTGGGACGGGTCCCACCCATCGTCGTCGTCGGCCGACTCGTCGGTTTCCCCGTCGTCGGCGTCGAACGCCGCCGGATCGTGGACGTAGCCGCCGTCGTCGTTCGAACTCACTATCGGACCCTTTGACCGCATCGTAAAAGCCCTCACGGTTGGCCAACCGGGTCGGCCGTGATCGAGACGGGGTTTAGAGTTCGCTGTCCGGCCGAACGACGACCTTGCCAAAGCCCTCCCGGTTCTCGATGATCTCGTGAGCGCGGGCCGTCTCGCTCATCGGCAACTCCTCGCGGATCGCGGGTTCGAAGGTGCCGTCCCAGACCAGTTCCATCACGTCGTCGACCTGCTCGGGCGTGGCCATCGTCGAGCCGATGATCGTGAGCTGTTCCCAGAAGATCCGCGGGATGTCCGTCTCGGGGTTGCCCCCGCCCGTGCCGCCGCAGGTTACGAGCCGGCCGCCCTTGGTCAGGCTCTTCAGCGAGTCCCGCCAGGTGGGCGCACCGACGTGTTCGACGACCACGTCGACCCCGCGGCCGTCCGTCTCCGAGAGGACCCAGTCCGCGAAGTTCTCCTCCTCGTAGTTACAGACGTGATCCGCGCCGTGTTCCTCGGCGTACTCGAGTTTCTCCTCGGTGCTGCCGGTGGCGTAGACCTCCGCGCCGGCGTAGTCGGCGATCTGTAAGGCGGCGTGGCCGACCCCGCCGCTTGCCCCCAGCACGAGGACGCTCTCGCCGGCCTCGAGGTCCGCCCGCTCGATGAGCATGCGCCACGCGGTCTGGAAGACCAGACTGCTCGAGCCGGCGACCGCCCAGTCGACGCCCTCCGGGACGGGGATGAGGTTGTCCTCGGGAACGGCGGCGTACTCGGAGTGGACGCCCCGGACGTGTTCGCCGATGATGTGGAACTTCGGGTCGAGCGTCGGGTCGTCCATCCGGAGGTCGCCGACGCCGGCCGAGACCGCGACGCGGTCGCCTTCCTCGAACCGGGTCACGTCCTCGCCGACCTCCTCGACGACGCCCGCCGCGTCGCTGCCCGGAATGTGGGGCATCTCGAGGTCCAGTCCCGGCATTCCGCGGCGCGTCCAGATGTCCAGATGGTTGAGCGCGGCCGCCTTGACGTCGACCAGTACCTCGTCCCGATCGATCTCGGGGTCGGGGAACTCGCCGTACTCGATGACGTCGGTGTCGCCGTGTTCCGTGATTTGGACTGCCTGCATATACAGCAGCCAACGGAAACGGCGTGCATAACAGTTGGGCTACCAGCACTCCGGCGACGCCCCTTTGTTTGTACTGCAAAGTGACTTTGCAATGCAAACTACTTTCCGTGGGCCGTCCGTCGGGTCGACGCGAAGCCGATGGCGACCGAGACACCGACGACGGAAGCGGCGGACGGCGTGTCGACCGGGAGCCGCGGCGTCTGGTTCGCACAGGCCCGCGCGTTCACCGACCGGAGTCTCCGGGAAGTCCGGAACAGTGGTCTCATGTTGGCGTGGGTGATCGCGTTCCCCGCGATCACGTACCTGCTCCGGGTGACGCAAGGGACCGAGACGTCGGCCGCGGCCGACGCGAGCGTCGCGATCGGCACCGGCGTCCTCGGGGCGATGTTCGTCTCTCTGTTCCTCTTCGGGAGCCAGCTCGCGACGGACCTCGAGGACCGGCGGTACGCGGCCTACCGGTCGATGCCGATCTCGTCGTCGGCCGAACTGGCCGGCCGGATGGCGGCCGGGCTCGTCCTCGCCGCGGGGTCGTTCGCCGTCACGATCGTCGTCGCGGTCGCGACCGGCGCGGCATTCGGGCTCCGCGGGCCCGCGTCGGTGCCGGTCGTCCTGCTCGCCGGGGTGGCGACCTGTCTGTTCTGGATGGTCGTCGCCGTCCCGTTCGTGGTCGTCGCGGGGAACAAACGCGTCGCGTCGATGGCGACGACGCTCGTGGCCGTCATGGCGTTCGTCCTCACCGGGCTCAACGGGGTCGTTCCGGCACAGTCGCCGATCGACGGCCCGGCGTTGAACTACCTCCCGAACACGCTGGCGACGCGGCTGCTCGTAGCTCACCTCGTCCCCGCCGAGAACTGGACCGAACTCGGCGTCTCGCCGCCCCAACTGCCGACCGAACCGGCGTTCCTCGCGTTGCTGACCGGCTACACGCTGATCGCGGTCGTCGCCGGCTCGGTGCTGGTCACCCGGACCCTCTACGACCGGGGGTGGTGGACGTGACCGAACCGGTCGCGACCGCCGACGGCGTCAGCAAGTCCTTCGGCGACGACGGCGTCCTCGAGGCGGTCGATCTCACCGTCGAGGCGGGGGAACTGCTCGTGTTGATGGGGCCGAACGGGGTCGGCAAGTCGGTCCTGCTGTCGTGTCTCGCCGGCAGCCAGCGGCCGTCGGCGGGCGACGTCGAGGTCTTCGGCGAGCCCGCGACCGCCCGCGCGGACACCACGAGCTTCCTCCTGCAGGACGCGCTGGCGCTCGAGAAACTCACGGGCCGCGAGAACGTCGAGTTCTATCGGCGGCTCCACCCGCGGTTCACCGACGAGTGGCGCGACCACGTCGCGGCGCTCGGCATCGCGGACGACCTCGACAGGTCCGTCGCGGACTACTCCGGCGGGATGGTCCGGAAGCTCGAACTCGCGATCGCGGCCAGCATCGACGTGCCGCTGTACCTGTTCGACGAGCCGACGGCCGCGCTGGATCTGGCGACGGTCCCGACGGTCCACGAACTGTTCCGCGAGAAGCGAGCGGCCGGAAAGACCCTCGTCGTCACCAGCCATCGGCCGATGAACGCCGACGTCGCCGATCGACTCGCCTTCCTCGCCGGCGGCCGGATCGTCGCGACGGGCGCGCCCGAGGAGCTGCTGGCGTCGGTCCCGCCGGTCCTCGAGACCCGCGCGGCGAACGCGAGCGCGCTGGCCGCCGTCGCCGACGGCGAGCCGTTCGCGGTGGCCGGGAACGTTCGGGCGGTCGTCCCGAGCGAATACGGGGCCGCCGCCGATCCCGAAGGGGTCCTCGCCGACCTGGCGGCCGAGACGGGGATCGATCGGGCCGATCTGTCGATCGTCGAGCCGACCTACACCGCCCTGTTTAATTACTATACGAACGGTGTACCGACCACGAACGGACAGTAACGATGGCCCGGAACGTCTCGGACGACGTCGATCCCGACCGGCTCGAGGCCGAAATCGCGGAGATCAAGGGAGCCATGGGGCTCGCGTCGGACCACCCCTACTGGTGGCGGTTCTGGATCGTGGAGGGTGTTTGTACCGGGCTCCTCTTCACTATCGTCCAGTTCTGGCTCCGCGAGGGGTTTCGGCCGTGGATCGCCGTCGCGTTCGCCGGCGTCGTCGGCTGCTGTGAACTCGCGAAGCGACGCCTCCGGTCGAGCTACGAGCCGCCGGCCGCGGGGCTGCCGAGCCAGCGGCGCTGGTTCGTCGCGGTCCTCGCCGGCGTCATCGCCCTGGTCGTCGGACTTCGCCCGGTCTTCGAGTCGCTGGGCCCGACGAACGCGGTTCGGCTGGCGATCGTCGCCGCGGGCGCGGTCGTCGGCGTCGGCTACGTCCTCATGGGCCAGTTGCTCGCCGCGTACGACGTCAGGCCCGCCGACCGGTACGCGTTCGTCGTCGGCGGCGCGTGGATCATGGTCCTCTCGGCGGCCATCCCTTACATCCCCGCCTTCGAGGGCTGGGAGTACGCGGCGTTCGGCATCGGCATCGCACTGCATCACGTCGCGACCTACGTTGCTCTCTTCCGATACTGACATGGAATTCAACAAACTAGTCCACCAACCGACGCGACTTCGGATCTTCGCACACCTCTACGCGAACGGTCCGACGGGGTTTACCGCCCTCACGTCGACCCTCGAGGTGACCAACGGGAACCTCGCCAGCCACATCGACCGCATGGCCGAGGCCGACTGCGTCGCCGTCGAAAAGGAGTTCGTCGACGACACCCCCCAGACGACGTATCGACTCACCGACCGCGGCGAGGAACTGTTCGAGGACCACGTCCGCACCCTCGAGTCGCTCATCGCCGATCTCGACACCGACTCGGGGTCGGACCCGCCGTACGATCCCGACGCCATGCCGGACCGGGAGCGGGATCCGAACGGCGGGCCGGGGCCCGACCCCACGCCGTAACCCGCGTGCGTAGCTTTTACCCGCCGGCTTTCGAAGGCGGCGTATGGACGAGACGGACGCGGACGCAGCCGCGGACACGCTCTGTACCGGCGTCATCACGATCGCCTCGGACCGCGGGCTCGAGGAGGACGCGGCCGGGGAGACGGTCACCGATCTCCTCGAGGCCGACGGACACGAGGTCGCGGTACGGGAACACGTCAACTCGGATCACGATACGGTCCAGTCGATCGTCTCACGGCTGCTCGACCGCGACGACGTCGATATCGTGATCACGGCCGGCGCGACCGGTGTCGAGCCCGGCGATATCACGATCGAGGCGGTCGAACCGCTCCTGAAGAAGGAACTGGCCGCGTTCAGCGAACTCGTCACCGTTCTCGGCTACGAGCGGGTCGGCACGGCGGTCGTCGGCGCACGGACGCTCGCGGGCGTGGCCGACGGCACGCCGGTCTTCTGCCTGCCGGGGCACGTCGACGCGGTCCAGCTCGCCATCGAGGAGATCGTCCTCGCGGAAGCGTCCACCCTCGTCGAGCGCGCCGGGTACGAGGCGGCCGACGCCGACGAGGAGTCGTCCGATGCCGACGAGGAGCCGACCGACGCGAACGGGGCCGAACCCGCCGACGGAGGTGCCTGACGTGAGCGAACCGCTCGACAAGGCGGCCGTCCGCGAGCGGGTCTGGGACGATCTCGAGGACAGCGGCGAAGCGCGGTTCCCGTTCCCGCCCCACGGCCGGATCCCGAATTTCGCGGGGGCCGACGCCGCCGCCGACCGACTGGCCGAGCAACCCGAATGGGAGCGGGCGACGGCGATCAAGGCCAACCCCGACGCGCCGCAACTGCCCGTCCGCCGGCGGGCGTTACGCGAGGGCAAGACCGTCTACATGGCGGTCCCCCGTCTCCGTGACGAGGAGTGTTTCCTGAAGCTCGATCCGGACGGCCTCGCGGACTACGACGCGGCGACGACCGTCTCGGGCTCGTCGAAACACGGGGAACAGATCGGCCCGGACGAGGTCGATCGGGTCGATCTGATCGTCTCGGGAAGCGTCGCCGTCACCGAGAGCGGGGGCCGCATCGGCAAGGGCGAGGGCTACAGCGACCTCGAGTACGCCGTCCTCCGGGACCTCGGCCTCGTCGACGACGCGACGCCGGTCGCGACGACGGTCCACGAACGGCAGCTGATCGACGGCCCGGTCGAGATCGGGAGCCACGACGTCGCGATGAACCTCGTGGTCACGCCCGACCGCGTCGTTCGGCCCGAGACCGGCGACCAGCCGACCGGCATCGACTGGGAGCTGCTCGCGGACGAACGACTCGCGGAGATTCCGGTCCTCCGGCGGCTCGAGGATCGGTAGGCGGGTTCGGAGAACGGTCGGTGGACGCGTCGACGAAGGGGGATCCATCCCCGGGGCACGGCCGCGCCGTGCCCCGAATGCCAGGGTCGCAGGGTGTGACGCGAGCCGGTGGGAGGCTCGCGTCGGCGAGAATCGGTTGGCAGTGGTGGGGGAAGGGTGCTGTGGTGGGGTTGCTGGAAGTCGCGGGAACAGGTGGTGGGTGCCTTGGGGTCTGCCCGTCGACCTCCACGACGTGGTAGCGCCCGATCCCACTTGAACGGCGGTGATGGTATACCGCTCTTACGCCGAGTTTGACCGAATTCAACGCGGCTTTATCGGCTCGATATCCGCCGTCAGACGGTTTATACTGGGCGTCTCGGACGTAATGAAAGCGAACGCTGACGGTCGCCGGAACGGACGCTTCGCCGGCGTTCGGACGACGACGAATTCGGCTGCCATCGCCCCGGCTCCTCGTGACCGGTGTTCCGGCGGCTGCCTCAGTCGACGAGTTCCTCGACGACGATGTCGGCGTCCATCAACTGCGGGTCGATCGCGATGTCGAGTTGGCCCTTGACGAACTCCGGGACCGTCCGGTTGGCGTAGACGACGGTCCGGACGTCCTCGTTCAGATCGCAGACGATCGGGATCGTCGTCGCCTGCCCGACGTCGGTCAGGACGTAGAGGTCGGCCTCGACGACGCCGGCCTCCTCGAGTTGGGGACGGGAGACGACGCCCGTGACGCGGGTCACGTCGACGCCTGCGTTCTCGAGGGCCGCGCCGATGCCGTCCTCGTCGTCGCCGGCGACGACCGCGGTCGTGGCGCTCATTCGTACTCGATGGTCGCGGGCGGTTTGTGAGTCACGTCGTAGACGACGCGGGCGACGTTCTCGTGGGACCCCGTAATTCGGGACTGAATGCGCTGGAGGGTGTCCCAGTCGATCTCTTGGGCGCGGGCGGTCATTCCGTCGCGGGACTCGACCGAGCGCACCGAGACGACCCAGCCGTGGACGCGGTTGTCACCCTTGACGCCGGTGGCCTTGCCGATGACGGCCGCCAGCGCCTGCCAGGGCTCGTACTCCTCGAGTTCCTCCTCGACGACGTGGTTGGCCTCGCGGGCGACCTCCAACTTCTCCTCGGTGATCTCGCCGATGATCCGCACGGCGAGGCCGGGGCCGGGGAACGGCATGCGTTCGGAGACGACCTCCTCGAGGTCGAGCGCGCGGGCGACCTCGCGGACCTCGTCCTTGTAGAGGTCGCGCATGGGCTCGACAATGCCCTCGAAGTCGACGACCTCCGGGAGGCCGCCGACGTTGTGGTGGGACTTGATCGTCCCCTCGCTTTCGATGCGGTCGGGGTAGATCGTCCCCTGCACGAGGTAGTCCGCGTCGACCTCTTTCGCGACTGTCTCGAACTCCCGGATGAACTGCTCGCCGATGATGTGGCGTTTCTCCTCCGGGTCGGTGACGCCCTCGAGCGCCTCGAGGAAGCGGTCTTGGGCCTCCACGATCCGGAGACTGTCCATGTAGTCGAACGTCTCGCGGATCTCGTCGGTTTCGCCTTTCCGCATCAGGCCGGTGTCGACGTAGACGGCCGTAAGCTGGGTGCCGATCGCCTCGTACGCCAGCGCGGCGGCCGTCGAGGAGTCGACGCCGCCCGAGAGGGCGATGACGGCGTTTGCATCGCCGATTTCGTCTTCGATCTCTGCGACTGCGTCGGGAACGAACGTCTCGGTATCTACCATCAGTGGGTTACCTCTGTTTCCGCGTCGGTGTCGTCGTCTGCGGGGTCGGTGTCGTCGTCATCGGCCGGTCCCTCGAGAACGGCCTCGACCAGCCCCAGGAACGGCGGGCTCGGCTGGCCGGGTCGGGACGTGTACTCGGGGTGGAACTGCGTCCCGACGAAGAACGGATGATCCTCGAGTTCGAGGATCTCCATCCGGTTGCCCGCGGTTCCGGAGAACGTCAGCGGCTCGTCCTCGAAGGCGTCGAAGTACTCGGGGTTGACCTCGTAGCGGTGGCGATGGCGCTCCGAACAGGAGGTGTCGCCGTACAGGTCGTAGGCCAGCGTCTCGGGCTCGATGACGGTCGTGTGTTCACCCAGCCGCATCGTCCCGCCCATGTCCTCGACCTCGTACTGCTCGGGCAGGATGTCGATGACGGGGTGGGGCGTGTCTTCCTCCATCTCGGCGGAGTGGGCCCCCTCGAAGCCCAGCACGTTCCGTGCGTACTCGACGACGGCCATCTGGAAGCCCAGACACAGGCCCAGGAACGGCACGTCGTTCTCGCGGGCGTACTGGACCGCGCGGATCTTCCCTTCGGAACCGCGCATCCCGAAGCCGCCGGGGACGATGACGCCGTCCATCCCCTCGAGTTGGCCGTCGTGGCCCTCGCTCAGTTCGTCGGCCGCGACCCAGTGGACGTTCACGTCGACGCCGACCTCGAAGCCGGCGTGTTTCAGCGACTCGTGGATCGACATGTACGCGTCCTCGAGGTCGTACTTGCCGACCAGCGCGATGTCGACCGCACCGTCCTTCTCGCTCGTGACGATCTCGCGCCACTCGTTGGCACGTTCTCCTTCCGGCAGGGCCTCCTCGGCCAGCCCGAAGTGTTCGAGGACGTACTGGTCCAACCCTTCGTCCTCGACCATCAGCGGGACGTGATAGACGTCCTCGACGTCGGGGTTCGAGAACACTGCCTCGGTCGGGATGTCACAGAACAGCGCGATCTTCTCTTTGGTCTCGGGATCGAGTCGATCCTCACAGCGGCCGACGATCACGTCGGGCTGCAGGCCGATCGAGCGGACCTCCTTGACCGAGTGCTGGGTCGGTTTTGTCTTCTGTTCGCCGTTTTTCGAGTACGGGACGAGGGTCACGTGGGTGAAGAGGACGTTCTCCTCCGGCTCCTCGTGGGCGAACTGGCGCAGGGCCTCGAGGTAGGGCATCCCCTCGATGTCCCCGACGGTGCCGCCGACTTCGATGATACAGACGTCGGTGCCTTCGGCGGCCTCCCGGATCCGCCGTTTGATGTCGTTGGTGATATGCGGGATGATCTGGACGGTCTTGCCCAGGTAATCGCCGGCGCGTTCCTTCTCGATGACGTGCTGGTAGGTCTTCCCCGTCGTGATGTTGTGATCCGAGGTCATGTCGATGTCGAGGAACCGCTCGTAGTTCCCCAGATCGAGGTCGACCTCGCCCCCGTCTTCCAGTACGTAGACTTCCCCGTGCTGGTAGGGGTTCATCGTCCCCGCGTCGACGTTCAGGTACGGATCGATCTTCACTGCGGTGACGTCGAACCCGGCGTTTTTCAGGAGTCGGCCGGTACTCGCGGCCGTAATCCCCTTGCCGAGCCCCGACATGACGCCGCCGGTGACGAAGATGAACTTGTTCCCCAGCGAGGGGTCATAATGAGTGTCCGATTCCGTCGGCATACCGAGTGTGCGCGCGACCGCTTGAAAACGATTTCGGGAGCGAACCGCCCCGATAGGGGTTGTCACTCCCCATTGCCGTTGGAGACAGTCACTATCACGGCCACGACAGCCACGGTCGTCCACCGGCGACTCTCACCCGGGGGCTTCGTCCTGTACGTCGACGATCTCGGCCCCCTCGAGGGATTCGTTCCCGCCCTCCATTCGTATCTGGATCGTCCGTCCGGGGAGTCCCGGATCCCCTTCGTCGGCGTCCTGTAGCACCGACACGGCGGTGACGCCGTCGATCGTGACCGACCGGCGCTGGATGGGGTCGCCCTCGTACTCGACGGTGTCCCACGTCTCGACGTCGAACTCGTCCATCTCGGCCCCGAAGTAGTCGTCCGCATCGGGATTCACCGCGTCCTCGGTCTGGGACTCACCGGTCGTTCGGTTGTCGTCGAACTGGACCTCCTCGTGTTTGTACTGGTGGAGCTGTACGAGCATACGCTAGCCACGATCTGCAGTGTGGTAACTCTCATACTGGAACTCGCCGGGCGGTCTCGAGTCGCCGGTACGCCGTCGACGAGAGCATACAGCGGCGGGTGAGTCGAGACCGGCGGGCGTGTCATCGGACTAAGGGTACCGGTTTTATTTTATGCCCGGGAATCGAAATCGCGAACACCGTGGCATCATACGACCGGCACCGTCCCCTCGAAGTGAGCGACCCCGACATTGGCTTCCAGGCCGGGTTCGGCTTCTATCTCGGGATCGTCGTCACCGGGATCGTCGCGATCGCGGGGGTGTTCGCCGACGTGGGGACGGCGGCGCTGCTTGGCATCCTGCCGAGTACAGTGACTGCCGTCGCCATCGTCGGCCACATCTACGCCAGCCGGGCGCGGGGACTGCCCGAGCGTATCGGCCGGAGCCGCTGGCGACGACTCGGCTGTTACGCCCCGGCGGCGGCGTTTACGGCGCTTCTCTTTACCGCCGGGACCATGCCGATCGCCGACACCGGTCGGTTCATCGTCCTGACCGTCGCCGCGGCCGTTCTGGCCGGCGTCTCGGGCTTTGGCCTCGAGCGGATGGCGAAAAACCGGTACGTCGACGCGCTCACGACCGACGAACCCGCCGCGACGTGGACGTGGCAGCGAAGCGGCGGGTGGACCGGCGAGCCGGCCTACACCGTAATCATGGCGTTCATGATCCTCGCCGGACTGGTCAGCATCTGGCAGGGCGAGTGGTACCTCGGGCCGTTCTGGGTCGTTTACGGGGTTGTCATGATACTCTCGAGACGGTACGACTGGTACGACCTCGAGGAGACCGGCCGCTGGAACCCGCCGGAGATCCGCGTCCACGAGGCCGGCCTCGTCGTCGACCGGTCGTTCTGGAAAGGGTTCATTCCCTGGGCGACGGTCGACGGCGTCCGGCTGACCGACGACGAACTCGTCGTCGAACGGCGGCGCTTTGGCCTCGACAGTAGCGTCTTCGATCTCCGCTGTGACCGCTCGGCGATCGACGACGCCGACGCGGTCGTCGAGGCGCTCGAGCGCGCCCGCGAACGGGCCGCGCGTCGCGGTTCGCGGGTCGTCGATATGACGAACTGACACGAGTCACGGGTCGTCATCGGGCCATGGTATCCGCTCGCGGCCCCGCCGGAATCGAATTCCATGTCCCTGTCTCCGCCCGCAACTTCGTCGCGATTTGGAGCGACGACGAACTCACTGTCGCCGGGACCTGAAAGCGTAGCAGCCTCCGATCCGGCGGACTCGTATTCACCGCGGTGATGACCATAACGTTCGCCTGCGACCACGCGAAATTATCGGGGCGTTCCATGGACTGCTCATGGCTGGTTACGGTACGCCCCTGTTTTTCTCGCAGCAACTCGTGGACGGGAAGTGGGGAATCGAGTTCGACATGAGCGAGCGGTAGAGCCTGTCACGAATCAAGGACAATTGATCGGAACAGGTCAGTACAACTCGTACCGTACGAACCGGACCGTCGCGTAGCGATACGAGAGGATGCTGATCGCAGTACAACTCGTCAACAGGGCAAGCCCACCCCACGTTTGAATTGTGTCGGCAGGTACGGACGGTACGACGATCGTGAACGCTTCCGGAAGAAATACGAGGAGCAAGCCGACCAAACCACCGGCTCCGACGAGAAACGAGTAGAGCCCGAGTACGGTGAGGTGCGGAGTGACGACGGTCCGGCCGTCGGCCCGGGTCGATCGATGGGTTGCCGGTACCAGACAACCGAGACCGCTTCCAACTGCTGTCGCACAGATTGCAGACAGCACAGTGACCCCGGTCAGTATCGCTGTCTGTGGGATCGTAATCGGGCCTACGATGCCAGCCACTGCAAGCAGTATCGTTGCCGGTGGAAGCGTAATGACAAGCCCCGCGAGCATCCGACCGTCGACGAAGCACCGATCGGGAACGGTCGCGAGGACGAGCTGTGAGTACATCGGTCCGCTGTCGCCGATCGGGTTCAGACAAAAGAGCGCGCCAGCGACCCAGACGGTTGCCACCGAAACGATAGGCGGGCCAACGAGCAGCGCGACCGGAAGCGGTTCTCCAAGGAGCGAGACTCCTGTCGGGAGCAACACGAACGCAGCGACGAACACGTGTGCGAGACCAGCGGGGTTTCGAACACCGCGAAGTATCTGTATCCGAGCAACGCGAACTGACGGGTGACTCTTGAACGGGACGTGTCCCGTTGCGGCCGCTCGCGTCGGTTTGGCGCCGGCGGATCGCTGGGAGGATCGCCACCAGACTGCAGGCGCGACCGTTCGGACCGCGCCGAGGAGACAGAGCGGAAGCGCGACCGCCGTAGCGATCGAAAGGATGGACCCCACCGGACTGGCCGTCGAAACGGCGGGCGAACCGAGAAGCGCGAGGTTCGTATACACGGACAGGGGCGTCTGGATTGCCTCGAGGGAACGGACGGCTTCTGGAAATGATGCGAGGGGCGACGGAGTCCGCTCGAGACCGGCAATGACGACTGCGAGAACGACGGCAAGAAGACCGTATAGCACTCGATGTCCGATCCGTCGGACGACCGGCGTCACACCGAGCCCGAGTAGGTACCCGCCGAGGACACACGCGAGGAGAAACAATGCAACGGATATCCCGCCGGTGACGACGAGCAGTGGCGCGCCCATCCCGAACGCAAAGACGGTCCAGACGGCAGTTATCGGTACACCGAGGACGAACACGACGCGAACGCACTCGGCGAGTACCAATCCGGTGGCGACGTCCGGTGCGGGCGTGGCAAGCAGGACGAACGCTGGTTCGTCCGGATAGCCGATCTCTAGGGCCGTTCGAAGCACGGTGAGTCCGACGATGAGAATTGCTAAGAAGGACAGTTGGTTCCCGAGAAGGTCGGGAAGCGGGATCGGTGGCTCACCCGTCACCCATCTTCGGCCGTACCGATACACGAGGCGAGTACCGCGATACCAGACCGGCGTCGTAACGAGGAAACTCGCGACCAGTAACAACAACCGTCGGCGATCGGCTGTTAGCCGACGGATACTCCGACGGAGTGTCGTCGATAGGACGAGACGGACGTGATTATTCCCCATGCTCATCCGGCGTGTTCAGACCCGCTGCTTCGCCGAAGAGCGGAATTGCGACGACGATCCAAACGCCGGCACCGACGACGAGCAGCGCATCATCCGTGGTAATCGGTGCGAAGAGAACCACGAATCCTGCAGCCAGAAGGAAGCCGAAACCACCACCCGCGAGCGAGCGCGGTCGGTGATCGAAAAGTACGATACCGACTCCGTGGCAGAGGCCCGACAAAATGACGAAAACCCCTGCCACCGCGTACCAAGACGAAACACCGATCTCGACGAGTCCGTACAGTACGGTTCCGGAAAACGCAAGCAGAAGCGCGTTTCCGATGAGAAGTTTATTTGTCGTCAATAACGAGAGGCGCTCTTGAAACATTGTGTCCTATCTGTATTATACTTGGAAATGAATTAACAAATACATTTCGATCATTCGGCCGTACTCGATTCTGAACCGTCAGCAGAGGTCGAGTTCCGAATGAGAGCAGATATCTTCGGCAGGGGAATCACAGCCAACATGGCTGATCGCAGCACAAGCGGCCTGCGTGAATGCGAAGCACCCACCGCCCGCGATGTAACCGAGTCCAGTAAGAACGCCACAAATGAAAGCAGTTGATGCTCCGCATCCGATCCGACAGATTTGCTTCACCGCAGTTGTACATCCTGCACACCCGACATCAAACGCCACCGAGATTTCGCCCGATTCGGCGGCCGGACCGGCGGAGTCAAGCGATACGTCGTGTACCGTCTCTTCCATCGAGCGCGTCGACGACGCGTGCGGTAACTGTTCCCTCTACGTCGTCAATAGACTGTATATCGGCGGACGGTTGTTCGATCGATCTCTCGACGTACTCGAGCGACGCAATCGTCACTTCCGCTGAATCAAGCGATCGTCCGATCGTGAGATAGGCCTCGTCGGCGCTCGAACCCGCTATCGGGACCGAGACGAGTTCAAGTTGGTCCTTCCCATCGACCCTACCCGCAGTGATATTGTGGCCGGCGAGGGTATTACCCTCTTCACGAACCACCTCCTCGAGTTTCCGGAACTCGGGCGTGTCTTGGAGCCGTTCGTACACTTCCGTTGCTTCCGAATCAGTCAGCTTGTCGAAACCGTCTGGAGTCTCAGCACTAACGGAGCCGATACCGATCGTCGTTAGCGCTGCGGTTGCGGTCCCCATTCGAAGTACCTTTCGACGGTTGTACGTAGTATCGCTGTTCTGGTCTGCCATGGGTAACAACCCAGATCAAAGTATAATACAATACAGATTATAATTAATTGATGAGTGCTGGTTAAGGACATGACACATGTTTCAGAGGGTGAAAATAGGTTTTAATAGTTGAATCCCTGGGTTCGACCGAATTCGGCTACTGTGTACGAGATCATTTGAAGTCCATATTAAGAGGGAACGCGAGGTGATCCATGGCACTGTACATCATACAGTAGTGAAATTGCACCCAACTCGATTCTCAGATTATTTGGACAGGGGTTTCGAGTCGGCCTTCTTTTCCATCACGTATAATGTAAACCACCGTACGATCTTCTTATTTGTACTGTCGACACACACCTTCACTGACCAATCTTCGTCGTAAAATATTGCTAGCACATCATCTTCCGAAATAACTAGCCCTATCGAAAGGTTTCCAGGGTGTACATGCATTTCTTCCGGGGATACATCCACCAACCACCCACTATTCTCGATAGAAGTCTTAAAGCTCGAATTAAGTATCACAGCTACAGATTGACTTTCTTTGTACAGGTCATGATGAACCTCATCGAAGGTCGGATTTGCGATCGGGTCAACAATATACTGTGGCTCAATTGTGCGACGAGTTAACTGTTCTCGATAGTGGAACACCGGGGCGTGGGGTTGGTCGTCGGACGCGACCACGATATTGCTTTTCGAAAGCGGTCGCACGGGCGGTTCATTCCCCGGAGAGAATTGACGAAGGACAGGCTTTGCTTCGATAATCTGTTCTGTCTTTGTTATTGCTTCCATATATACTTCAAGTATGTGTGATCCTGCAGCAGTGAGGTCGTATTTGCCGTTGTTCTTTATCACCCACCCATAATTCTCGAAATCCGTAATAATTCTTTGAACAGTTGCTCGCGAGATAGAACACCGTTCGACGAGATCCGACGGAGTACTTGGGTGATCTGCGATCGTTCGTAACAGTTGAGGCCGGTTCGCAGACCTGGACAAGTACGCTATTTTTTCATTGGCTCCCTCCATTATTATAGCATACTATATGACAATTAATAAAATCTTCTACAATTGTATATATTTCATACACCATCCAATAGGAAGAGTCAGCCATACACTGCATTGATTAATCCATATACCTGTGTTTGCCTGGAACGAATGTGGCAAAATAAGTATTAGTTCTATCGAAGCGTGCTGAATTATTTGCCCCAGAACGGATCGCGGTTGCGCTGCTTGTCGAGGTACATGTTCAGCGCCTCGAGTTCGTCGCCGGGGATCTCGCTGGCGAGTTCCTGCTCTAAGATCTTCGCGTGTTTCTCGGGGATCTCGGCCCAGAGTTCGTCGTCCTCCTCGATCCCGCGGCCGACGGTGGGGCCGTCGATGGCGACCGAGACGCGGTTGCCCGCGCGGGCCTCGTCGACGTCCTCGCCCTGTTCCTGAATGCCCTTGACCTGCCCGACGCGCTCGGGTTCGTTGCCCTCGAACTTGACGACGTTGGCGTTGGTCTGGATCGTCCCCGAGTTCACCTCGACGCCGACGACCGCCGGATCGTTCTGGCGGAAGGTGTGATCCGGCAGGATCCGGAATCGGGCGGGCCGGGTGATGTTCTCGAGGATGGTGTCCTGCTGGGCCTGCTCGATGTTCTCGACGTACTCCTCGTAGCCCTCGACGAGCTGGTAGATGACCTCGTCGGTGAAGATCGAGACGTCCTCGATCTCGGCGCGCTGCTCGGCGTCGTCCAGGGCGTCGACGTTGAACCCGAGGATCACCTGCTGTTTCGGGTCCTCGGCCGTCGAGGCGACCGAGACGTCACGCGGCGCGACGTCGCCGACCTCCGCGCGGACGATCGGGACCTCGGCCTCGCCTAAGGCGTCGGCCATCGCCTCGAGGCTGCCCAGGGTGTCTGCCTTGACGACGACGCCTTCCTCGGCCGTGTCGACGGCGATGTCGGCCAGTTCGGCCTGAACCTCCGCGATGACCTCGTCGAGGTCGCGGTCGCGGACGACCCGGACCGGCGCGCCGGCCATCGCGTCCGTGAGGTCGGGCGCGGCGACCTTGATCCCGGACGCGGCCGACACCTCATCGACCGTTTCGAAGCGGCTCTCGGTACGAATCTCGGCCAGTGGCCGCGGCTGGAGCAGGGCCCGGACCTCGGTAACGATCGGCTCGTTTTGCCCGCCGACGACGAGCGTGTCGTCGGCCCGGATCGTCCCGTCGTACAGCACCGTGTCGATGGTCGTCCCGAACCCTTTCTCCTCTTTGACCTCGAGGACGGTGCCGACGCCGGGGCCGGCGACGTCGATCTCCATCTCCTCTTTCATGTAGCGCTGGGACAGTCCCATCATGACGGTCAGGAGGTCGGGGACGCCCTCGCCGGTCATCGCCGAGACGGGGACGACCCCCACGTTGCGCTGGAAGTTCTGGACCCGCCAGTAGAGGTCCGCGGAGAACCCCTCGTCCGAGAGGTTGCCGATGATCTCGTAGAGACTCTCGTCGAGTCGTTCGCGCACGCGATCCGTTTGGGATTCGTAGGTGTCGTTGATCGGCGTGTCCTCGTGTTCCTTCCAGCCCGGGACGGTGTCGATCTTGTTCGCGGCGACGATAAACGGCGTTTCCGAGCGCTTGAGGATGTCCAGGGCCTCGAGCGTCTGGGGCTGGAAGCCGTCGTTGACGTCGACGACGAGGATGGCGATGTCGGCCAACGCGCCCCCGCGAGATCGCAGCGTCGTAAAGGAGTGGTGACCCGGCGTGTCGATAAAGAGGAGGCCAGGGAGGTCGAAATCGTCCGGGTCGACGAGATCGCCCGCGATCGTCGAGATGATGTCCAGCGGCACGGCAGTCGCGCCGATGTGCTGGGTGATCGCGCCTGCTTCGCCCTCGATGACCGCGGAGCCGCGGATCTTATCGAGGAGACTTGTCTTGCCGTGATCGACGTGTCCGAGGACGGCGACGATCGGCGTTCTGAGGGATGTGGGGTCGCGTGTATCCGTGTCCGACATGATGAACCACCCGAGAAGGTCTTACCTAAATCGTCCGTAGCGCCGTAGTTAAACCCATCGTCATCCGCGTTCCGGACCGCCGCGATCGACCGCCGAGTCTCGGCGGTCGTCGGCTCGAGTCGAGGGCGGCCGCTCCGGCGGTCCGCTCGCCTCGAGAGCGGTCCCAATCGTTTAATACCGATTAGTAAGTACGGGCATGCATGAGCGATATACTCGCTGAAAACCTCTCGGGGAAGTCCGTCATGGGTTCCGACGGCACCGAGCTTGGATTGCTCTATAACATCACCATGGATCTCAAATCGGGCACGCTTCACGATCTCGTCATCGAGCCCGACGAGGAGCTGTCGACCCGCGCCGTCGACTTCGATCTCGACGAGGGCGGTCACTTCCTCGTTCCCGTCAACCGTGTCCAAGCGGTGAAAGACTACATCGTCGTCCAGCGCTAACGGTATGTACGTTCTCGACTCCTCGGCTTTTATCCACGATTTCCATACGACAGAACAGACTGCGACGATCCCGCTCGTCCGCGAGGAACTCGAAGACGAGAGCGCCTATCGCTACGACGCGATGGAGGGATCGGGCATGCATATCCACATCCCGAACGACGACACCACCGAAAAGGTCGAACGCGCGGCCCGGGAATCCGGGGATCTCGGCGTCCTCTCGGACACCGACGTTCGGCTCGTCGCTGCGAGTTTCGAACTCGACGCCACCTTGGTGACCGACGACTACGCGATGCAAAACGTCGCGGAGAAGCTCAACGTCGCGGTCGACGTGATCGCCCGGGAGGGAATCGACGAGCAGCGCCACTGGACCTACCAGTGTCAGGGCTGTGGCCGCGAGTTCGACGAGGAGAAAGAGCGGTGTCCGATCTGTGGGTCGGAACTGGCCCGGAAGAACCCCTCGTAGCCCGCGATCGTTTCGGTCGCGGTCGATGTCCCCGTAAGCGTCGGCAGTCCCGCGCTCAGGCGTGGATGAAATAGAGGTTCAGGAATGTCAACGCGTTGTACAACCCGTGGACCAGCGCCGGGATCAGGAGGTTCTCCGTTCGTTCGTAGATGACACCGAGGACGATCGAGAGCCCGAAGATCGTCCCCAGACTGGCGATGACCGCGCCCAGCCCGTTGGTGGCGTACGCGAGGACGTGGACCGCCGCGAAAATGACGCTTGCCACCGCGACGGCACCGAACCGCGAGAACGTCTCGTACAGCGACTTCTGGATCACGTTCCGGTAGAGGACCTCCTCGAACGGCCCGATGATCAGAATCGCGATCGGCACCATGAGCAGCATCAGTTCGGGGTTGTCCGCGGCCCGCTGGGTGGTCGAGTGGTCCGCGCTCTCGACGCCGGTCGACTGCATGAGCGTCGAGATGGCAAACAGCGCGCCGAAGAGGACGATGAGGCCGCCGACGGTCCAGGCGACCTCCCGCAGCGTGGGCCACCGGAGATCGATGAACGACAGCCCCCGGTCCGTCCAGCGAAGAAAGGCGACGACCACGATCGCCGTGCCGATGACCACGCCGAGTTGGGTGATGAGCTGGGTGGCCACGAGCCGCTCGATCTCCGGCAGCGTCTCGAGGAACGGATAGACCGGTGCGGCAAAGAGAATCATCAGTAGCTGCGGCAGGATGAGCCCGACGAGGCCGACCCCCGTCATGACGAGGGCCTGGCTGGTCCGGCGCTTGAGCCCGACGACGCCGATGCCGAAGAAGTCCGCGACCGCGACGCCGACGGTCAGCCCGGCGGTCACGAACGCCACGAACACGATCGGTATCGAGAGCAGCGACGTCGTGACCCCTTGATTCAACGCGTAGCCGGCGAGCAGGACGACGCCGACGCTCGAGCCGGCGGCGACCGCCGCGAGGAGCCGGGGTTCGCGCGAGCCGTGGCGGCGAACGAGGAAGGCGAGGACGGCGGCGACGGCCAGGCCGGTGCCGGCCCAGACACTGGGGTCGTCGACGCCGTTGCGAACGGGGACGAACATGGCGACCAACGTGAGCCCGGCCAGCAGGGTTCCGATACCCGGGATCGCGCCGGACGCGACCGGGCCGGCGTCGTCGGCCCGTGCAGTCTCGGTCATACGTGAGTGTTCGTCCGAGGGCCCATATGCACACCGCAACCGGACGACGGGTTCAGGTCGGCCCGGTCGGCTACCGCTCGACTCGAAGCTCGGTCTTCTCGGCGACCGCTTCCGCCTCCTCGAACTCGCCGCCGCCGAGTAGCCCGCGGGTGGCCTTCTTGGCCCATTCGACGGCCGGCTGCTCGAAGGTGTTCACGCCGTAGAGTTCCCCTGCGAGGACGCAGGCGGCCTCCATCCCGTAGAGGAAGCCGCCGAGTTCGTACTCGTCGACGGCCTCGAGTTCGACGCGGACGTTCGGCCGCCCGGCCGCCGCCAGGCTCGCCTCGGTGGCCTCGAACTCCGCCTCGAGGAGGTCGCCAAGCGTCGCGTCGCCCAGGTACGCGAGTTCCTCGACGTCGGTCGCGGGGATCGACCGGTCCGCGTCCGCGTCGGCCGTCACGAAGGTGACGAGCTTGTCCCGCGGGCCCGCCCGGTAGAGCTGCAGTTGGGAGTGCTGGTCGGTGACCCCCAGCGCCCGCACCGGGGTCTGACCGAGGTCGTCCTTTCCGAGGCTCTCGGCCCACAGCTGGGCGAACCACTCCGCCGAGGTCTCGAGCGATTCCGCGTACGGCATCACGGCGTTGATCCCCGCGCCGCGGCCGTCCAGCGCGTAGGTCGTCGCGCCGTAGGCGTAGGCCGGACACTCGAACAGCGAGCCCGAAAGCGACTCGCGCTCGGCGGCCGCGCCCGCGAGCAGCGCCTCGAGGTCGTGGCCACAGACCGCGGCGGCGACCATGCCGACGGCCGACAGCGCCGAGAAACGGCCGGGGACGCCGTCGGGGACTTTCAGCGACGGCAGGTCGTGGCGATCCGCGAGGTTCCGCAGCGGCCCCGACTCGCCGGTCGTGACGATCGTCCGCTCGGTCCAGTCGACGCCGGCGTCCTCGAAGGCCGCTCGGACGACGAGGAAGTTCGCCAGCGTCTCCGCGGTCGTCCCCGACCGCGAGACGACGTTGATCGCCGCGTTCTCGAGGGCGATCCCGTCGAGGCGACGCGATACCCACTCGGGGTCGACGTTGTCCAGAAAGACCGTCTCGGTGTCGGACTCGAGGGCGTTCACGATCGTCGCCGCGCCCAGCGAACTGCCGCCGATACCGACGGTGATCAGGGCGTCGGCGTCGGCGACCGGCTCGACGGCCGCCCGGATCTCGTCGGGGTCGGTCCGCTCGGGGAGGTTCAGCGCTTCGTAGCCGTGATCCGCGTTCGCCATGCCGCGCTCGATGCGCTCGTGGGCGGCCGCGACCTGTTCGTCCAGTCGCTCGAGGGACGCACGCGAGACGCCCGGCGAGGCGACCGACGCGAGCGCGTTCCCGATGTCGACGTTCATACTCGAGGAGGCGACCGCCGGGGCCAAAGGCGTTCCGAGACGGCCACGGACCGCACTGCGAGCGGCCGTTGGACTCGAGCCGACCGACCGGCTTTTTGCCCGTTCGCCGAGTCGCCCCGCGTATGGAGCGCAGCGAACTCGCCCCCCTGATCGATCACACGGTGCTTGGTCCCGAGACGACGCCGGCCGACGTTCGGCGGGTCCTCGACGAGGCGACCGAGTACGGGATGAACGCCTGTATCCCGCCGTACGCGGTCGAGATGGCCGCCGACTACGCCCCCGACGTGACCCTCGCGACGGTGGTCGGCTTCCCCCACGGCCAGCACGCGCCCGCGGCGAAACGCAAGGAAGGGGTCGGAGCCTGGCAGGACGGGACGGACGAACTCGACGTGGTGATCAACGTCGGCCGGCTGCAGGCCGGTGCGGACGAGGCCGTCGAAACGGCACTCGCCGACCTGGTCGCGGCCGTTCCGATTCCGGTCAAGGTCATCATCGAGGCCCCGCTACTGACCGACGCGGAGAAACGGCGGGCCTGCGAGGCCGCGGCCGCCGCCGACGCGGCGATGGTGAAAACTGCGACCGGGTTCGGCGGGGGCGGCGCGACCGTCGACGACGTCGCCCTCATGAGCGACTTCCTCCCCGTCAAGGCCAGCGGCGGTATCGGCAGCTACGACGACGCCGTGGCCATGCTCGAGGCCGGGGCGGAACGCATCGGGGCCTCGAGCGGGGTCGAGATTCTCGAGGGCGCACCCGAATAGTTCGTGGATCCTCGCTGGCTTCGCTGATCGCCCGTGCGAGAAGCCAAACGGTTTTGGTCGTCGCTCGAGCAACGCATCCCATGCTCGAGGGGGTACGTGCGCGACTCCGCGCGCTCGCAAGGCGGCTTCGACGACTGGAACGACGTGAACTCGAGGCCGCCGTCCGATGGCTCGAGCAGACGGGAAACCTGCTTCACCTGTCGGTGCTGGTCTTCGTCCCCCTGCTGATCGCCGCGGTGACGTGGCTGGCGAACGCGACCCCCGTGATCTCGTTTCTGCTCTTTCCGCCGCTTGCCTCGGGGACCTTCACCCTCTTTGCGGAGCCGGAAGGGAAGTACGCCTCCCCGGGGAAGTTCGTCGGCGGGATGACCGTCGGGGCCTGCTGTGGCTGGCTCGCGCTCGCGCTGACGGCGGCCGTCGGACTGGGTGGCGGCATCAGCGCCTGGGGTGCCGCACTCGGGGTCTTCTGTACCGGCGTCTGCACGTGGGCGCTCGATCTCGAGGTGCCGACGGCGTTCTCGACGGCCCTGCTCGTTCTCGTGACCGGCAACGCACAGGTGGCCTACGTCCTCGGGATCGTCATCTCGAGTTCGTTCGTCGCGGCCGCGTTCGTCGTCTGGCGCGACCGGTTCTACGAGCAACGCGCCCGCTATCTCTATCGGACGACCAGCGGCGACGATCACGTCCTCGTCCCGATGACCGACTGCGAGGAGACGGTCGCTCGCTTCGCCGCGTCGATCGCCGGGGCCCACGACGCCGGCAAGGTGGTCCTCTTCGACGTCGTTGAGACGGTCGACGACGAGCAACCGGACGCCTCGGCCGACGGCGACCCGGACGAACCGACGCCCGCCGAACGCGCGGCCACCGACGCCGGCCGCCGCCTCGAGTCGCTCGCGACTGACCTCCAGAGCGCATACGACGTCCCTTGCGAGGTCGTCGTCGCGGCCGACAGTGACCTCTCGTCGGGGCTCGTCCTCGAGACCGCGCGAGCGGAGAACTGCGATCTCATCGTCACGCCCTACGCCGAACGCGAGGGTGGCGGCCTCTCGTCGTTTATCACCGGGCTGTTCGAGGGCGAGATCGATACGATCGTCTTCCGCTCGAACGGCGTGCGGCGGACGCGCTGGCGGAGCGGCCTCGTCGCAGTTCGCGGTGCGGGCGACACCGCTCGCGCGATGCTCGATTTCGCGATTCGGGTGACCGAGTCCGGCCGGCCGATCAGCGTCTGTACCTGCATCGATCGGGAGTCGCGCCGTCGGGCGGCCGAGGGGACGCTCGCGGATCTCGTCGATGCCTTTGCCGGTCCTTTCGAAACCCACGTGGTCACCGCCGCCGTCGAGGACTACCTCGCCCGCATCGCGCCCCGCTATGACGTCTGTTTCGTCGGCTCGAGTACCGACCGCTCGGCGGCCTCCCGCTTTGTCTCCCCGCCGACGTTCCGGAAGCTCAGCGATCTGGAGGCGGACGTGGCGATCGTCCATCGGGGTCGCCGACGGTAGGTCACTCGCGCTCGAGAATGCGGTCGATCAGCACGCTCTCGTCGCTGCCAAGCGCCGATCGTACGAGCAGGTGCCCCCCAAGTACCGAGGGGCTGATCACCGCGTCCGCGCCGGCCCGGTCGAGTTTTTTCGTGTTCTCGCGGTCGGTCGCGGCGGCGACGATGCGGGTGTTCGGCGCGAGTTCGCGGGCCGTTAGGATCGCCAGCGCGTCCTCGGCGTCGTGGTTCGTGGCGACGAGGATCGCGGCCGCCCGGTCGATCTTTGCACGCCGGAGCGGCTCCTCGTCGCTGGGGTCGCCGGTGACGACCGAGATGCCGCGGTCGGTGAGGTCCGTCGCGACCTCACGATCGCTGGTCACGACGACGAACTTGCGGCCGCCGTCGGCCAGTTCGTCGACGATCGGTTCCGTCAGTTCGCCGTAGCCGAGGACGAGGATGTGGTCCTCGAGGAGTTGCAGCTGTGAGTCGGTCATCTTTCCGAGTGTCTTCGAGATGCGGTCCTGAATGAGCGGGCCGACCAGCGCCCCGATGGCGATACCGAAGCTGGCCACGCCGAGGATGAGGACGGACATCGTAAACAACATCCCCTCGATCGACTCCTGATTCGGCGTGACGTCGCCGTAGCCGACCGTACTCGAGGTGATCAGCGTAAAATAAAAGGCATCGAGAATGTTGTTGATCCCGTCGAAGTGTTCCCGCATGGCGTAGCCGCCGATGGTGCCGTACAGCTGGACGCCGACCAGTGCCGCGCCGGCCGCGATCTGTGTCGTCGTCAGCGAGAGCGGTTTGTCGAACCGGCCGCGGGTCAACAGGAGGGCCGGAATCGACACGATCGAGAGGACGACCAGCGGAACCGAGTACTGGCTCGACTGGAGGAGGCCCTGTCCCGCGGTCACCGGGAGCAACAGCAGCGTCGCCCACCAGCCGGCGCGGAGCCCGCGTCGGAGGGCAAGCGCACTGCCGACCATCATGAACCCGGTGAGCGCCCCGGTGAACGCGGCGGCGCTTTGAATCGCTTCGGGAACGTACCCGTGGAGCGGCCCCGGGTTCGGGGTCCAGATGTTGATGACCGCAGTGGCGACCGAGAGCAGCGCGACCAGCAGGACGAGGATCACGGTCGCCCGCGTCGTCAGCACGTGCTGCCAGTCGTCCGGGAGTCGCCCTCGAAGCGACCGGTCGTCGGCCATACACACCGGTGAGCGACGGCGTCAGTTAAACGTCTCCGTTCGGAATTCGGGGGATCGCCGCTCGAGCCGAAGACGGCTGCCGGTGCTAATTTAACCGCTCCGGCCCACTGGCCCACAATGCCATCCCTTCCGGTCGAAGTGTTGCTCGGTCTCTATCTCGGCCTCCTGACCGGTATCGTTCCCGCCTTCGTCGCCGGTTCGCTCGGCTTTCTCGTCCGGTATTTCACCGGCGTTACCCTGCCCGGGTTCGGTGTCGTCGTCCTCGCGCTGTCGATCGCCAGCGTCCAGGGCGGACTGCTCGGGCTCGTCGAACCCACCATCGCCCAGTCACCGCGGCTGCTCGTTGCCGTGCTGGTCGTCCTCATGCTCGCGCTGTACGCCCACAACCAGGGCGACAAGCTCGGTGCGGAACTCCCGCGTCGGCTCTCGCTGACCTCGCTGCGCCAGCGGACCCTCTCGGCCGACGTCGTCGAACTCGTCGGCTCGGTCGGCCAGGTCACGGTGCGTCCCACCGGTGAGATCCACGACATGGAAGGCTACCCGCCGCTGTCGGCCGACCTTCGCCGGACGTTGAAGGCAGGGTCGTGGCGGCTCCCCGCCGACCTCCCGCTCTCGGAACTCGAGGCCCGCCTCGAGGAGCGCCTGCGGACCGATCACGATCTCGCGGACGTCGCCGTCGCGATCGACGAACGGGCTCGGGCGACCATCACGGCCGCGCCGCCTTCGGGTGGTCTCTCCCGGCGCGTCCCGGCGGGCCGGCGGGCCGTCTCGCTGACGACGCTCGTCCCGACGGGACTCGCGGGCGGGGACGTGGTGAGCGTCCGCGTCGGCGACCGCTCGATCGGGGGGACCGTCGTCAGCGCCCGTACCGAGACCGACGACGAGATCGACGGCGACGACGGTTCGTCGGGGCCTGCCGACGCGGTCGCGCCCGACGGCGGCGCGGACCCCGATCCCACCCCCGCGGCGAAACCGCACGCGGCGACGGCCGGCGGCTCGGGCCGCGTGACGATTGCCGTCCCCCGTCGGGACGTAAAGCCGGTCCTCGAGGCCGAGTCGCCGCGGCTCGTCGTGCGCTCGCGGGGCACCAGCCGCGAGTTCGAGGCGCTCTCGCTGGTCAAACGCGAGGGGTACGCCATCCGACGACTGACCGTCGGCCCGATCGGGGCGACCGACGAGACGATCGCCGGGACCGACGTGACGGTCCTTGCGGTCCGTCGACAGGGCAGCGAGACCGGTGAACGTCGCCACGGCTGGGTGTTCGCCCCCGGGATCGAACGGCGGCTCGAGGCCGGCGACGAGGCGTTCGTCGCGGGTCCCGACGACGCGGTCGAGGCGTTCGCGGAGGCGATCGCGCAATGACTGCGATCGTCGCGGCGGCGGTCCCGACCGAGACGCTGCTCGAGGCGGTCGTCCGGATCCTCGGGTTCGCCCTGCTCGCGGCCGGCAGCGGGGCCGGCGTCGCCTTCGTCTATCGGTGGTACAGCGCCGACGGGATCCCGGAGGGCATCGCGGTGTTGTTCGGCGTCGCGCTCGTCGCGATCTGGCTGAACACTCAGACGGCGCTCCAGCAGGCGATCATCGGGAACACGGGCCTGCTCGAGCCCGGAACCGCGATCTACACGGTCGGTGCCTTCGCCGCCAGCGCGGTCGCGGCCGACGGCGGCCGGCGGCTGGGCGATTACCTCGCCCGGGACGTGTTCATGGTTGCGACCCCGCGGACGATCACCGAGGTCACCCAACTCGTCCGCTCGGCCGGCCGGGTCGTCACGGTCGAACTTCCCGACGAGATCGACGACATCGAGGGCTACGACCCGGTCGACGAGTCGGTGAAGGCCGACCTCGCCGGGCAGACGTTTCTCCTCCCCCGGCGGCTTACCGACGCGGAACTGCGCGAGCGGCTCGTGGCCCGCCTCGAGCGCGACTTCGGGATCGGTCACGTCGACGTCGATCTCGAGCCCGACGGCACGGTCGCGTTCCTCGCCGTGGGTAGCCGGCCGGCCGGTATCGGCCCGACGCTCGCGCCGGGGACCGTCGCCGTCGCGCTCGAGGGCGATCCCGCGGCCGACGCCAGCCCCGGCGACGCGGTCCGTCTCTGGGCTCGCGGCGAGGACGGCGGTGCCCGACGGATCGCGGGCGGGGAACTCCGCGGAACCGCCGGCGACGTCGCGACCGTCGCCATAGACGCCGAGGACGCCCGCGATATAGCACCCGATGGGGACTACCGGCTCGTGACGCTGCCGGGCAGTCCCGACGCCGAGCGCGACCTCGTCTCCCTCTTGCGGGCGGCCGACGAGACGGTCCGATCGATCACCGTCGAGGCCGACGACCCCCTCGTCGGACTGGCGGTCGACTCGCTGCCGGTACTGGTCCTCGCGCTCGAGCGCGAGGGTGACGGTGACGCCGAACACCGGCCGCTGCCGGCCGGGGACGTGCGACTCGCGGCCGGCGACGTCGCGTACGTCCTCGGCCGGCCGGACGCGCTTCGCCGGGTGACCGAACGGTCG
>NZ_JBPJSJ010000024.1:0-52930 GCF_051225675.1 Natrinema sp. CGMCC1.2065
GGGTCCGACTGAGGACCGGGCGCAGCGTCGCTCGGCCGCCTGCGGTCGTCGCCCGCCCGATCAGTCGTCGTCGCTCGGCCCGGGGCCGGGCTCGCGGTCGGTACTCGGACTGCTGCCCGCGCGATCGCGGTCGCCGCTCCGCGACCGATCGCCGGTCGTATCGCCCTCGCTCGGCGTAACCTGACTCGTCCGATTCATCCAGTTATCGATGTTCTCGGCGACGTAATCCTTGCCGCCCCAGCCGAAGGCGACGCCCGCACCGATGGCGATCGCCGCGCCCAGCCCCCACGCGAGCGCTCGAGCGAACACGTAGAGGATGCCGACATCGATCCCCATCGTATCGAGGCCGATGACGATCGCGGTGAAGTAGAGGAACATCCGCGCGCCGGTCGCGAACCAGGTCGTGTAGGCCGTCTCGGTCGCGGCCCGGGTCCGTTCGATGGCGTCGCCGATGAAGTCCGCAACGACGAATCCGAAGGTGATCACCAGCAGACCGGCGACGAACGCGGGCAGGTACGAGACCGCCGTGGAAATCCACTCCGATAGCATTGCGATCGCGAGTGCGTTCGCGGCCGCGAGGATCGCGAGGCCGTAGACGAACCACTTCGCGAGCGTTCCGAAGGCGTGTGAGACCGCCCGTTCGGTGCCGCCGAGGATGCGTCCCAGTGGCGTCTCGAGGACCATCCGATCGAGTTCGACGCCGTCGGCGAGCCGGCGGACGACGCCGGCCGCGACGCGCCCGAGGACCCAGCCGATCGCGAGGATGATCAGCGCGCCAACCAGCCGCGGGAGGAACGTGACCAGCTCCGCGATCGGGTCCTGCAGCCAGTCGGGGACCTGTGCTTGAGCGGGGTACGGTGGGATCATGGACAGTGGGAGTTGGTGTCGTCCCGGCTTCGTAATTGAGTGCGTACGGATTGGTATCGAAATCAACCTGTTTCGGCGGCGGCCGCCGCGGCGATTGAAGTGTCCGTTACGGCGAATTGCGCGCTGGCCGTACCGTGCCGGTCCGATGGGATTTCCGAGCGGACCGGCGGTCGTGCCGGTCTCGATCGGGCGGGCGACCCGCGAGCCTGCGGGCGATAAACGGCTATTGGGGCCGATCGAACCAACGGCCGGAGACGTACCGGCACGCGGGCGACAGGAACGGTCGACCGCCACTGACCGAACATGTCCAGTTTCACTCATGGGCTGCCCCGGTGACGCGCCGCCGTCGGCCGGTGACGTCGGTTTCGAGGGCGGTGTCGCGGCCGGTCCGCCGAGGGTCGACGGGGCGACCGCCAGACGGGAGCGCCAGTGAACGGCGTCGGGCCCCGCGTTCGGTAATCCCGTTTTACCGAGATCGGGGCTGCAGCGGCCGCGTTCGCCGGAACGGTGGCGTCACGCCTTACGTCCGACGGTGCCACAGCACGGTCACGTACTGCCGTTATACCCATGCTTAGGAGGATCCGCGCACGAGGGGCAGTATGTACCTCGCCGACCACGCGTGGCCCGACCTCGAGTCGTACTTCGAATCGGAGTCGCTGGCGCTGGTGCCGCTGGGATCGACCGAACAACACGGCCCGCATCTGCCGGAGGCGACCGACCACCTGATCGGGGAGGCGTTCGCCCGCGAGGTAGCCGACCGGACGGGCTATCTCTGTACGCCGACGATCAACGTCGGCGTCAGCGGCCACCACCGGCAGTTCCACGGGACGATGTGGGTCGAACCGTCGGCGTTTCGCCAGTACATGGAATCGTTGACCCGGAACCTCACGACCCACGGGATCGACCGGGTGATCTACGTCAACGCCCACGGCGGCAACGTCCAACACCTGCGCGAGGTCGGGAGCCGACTCCGACAGGAGGGCGTCGCCTACGCCATCGAGTGGATGTGGGACGAGTCGATTCCGGACCTGGTCGACGACCTCTTCGAGCAGAACGGCCCCCACGGCGGGCCCAAGGAGACCGCGATGATCCAGTACCTCGAGCCGGAGTTGGTCCACGACGACCGCCTCGAGGAGGCCAGAGACACTGGGGTCCCGAGCGTCGAGGACGCCGACACGGTCAAACACGGCTCGCGGACGTTCTTCGACGCGGCCGACAACACCGACAACGGCGTGTTTGGCGACCAGACGGACGCGTCGGCCGAGAAGGGCGAGCAGTTGTTCGAGGCCGCGAGCGACCAACTCGTCCAGTTGAGCGAGTGGCTCGCCGCACAGGACTTCGAAGACTTACTCCCGAACGACCACGTCTGAGCCACCGACTGCGGTCGTCCGACCCTGTCCCGGCCACGGCAATGATAATCCTTAATAGCAACTTCTGCCGAGTTATTATATGGCAGTCGTCAGCGTCTCGATGCCCGACGAACTCTTGGAGCGACTCGACCAGTTCGCCGACGAACACGGCTACACCGGCCGGAGCGAAGTCGTCAGGGAGGCCTCACGGAACCTGCTCGGGGAGTTCGAGGACACCCGCCTCGAGGACCGGGACCTGATGGGAATCGTCACCGTCCTCTTCGACTACGAGACCACCAGCGTCGAGGAGCGGATGATGCATCTGCGCCACGAACACGAACACCTCGTGGCCTCGAACTTCCACAGCCACGTCGGCGATCACTACTGTATGGAACTGTTCGTCCTCGAGGGCGAACTCGAGGACATCTCGGCGTTCGTCGGGAAGATCCGCGCGACCAAGGACGCGCTGACGGTCGATTATTCGGTCATTCCGGTCGACAGTTTCGATCCGCTCGCACAGGGATAGCGGCGAGTCCGCCGACTCTCGGCCAGCAGCGATCCCCACACCGGCTCCGTCGGCCACTGTGACTCCCGGTCCTACCCGAACGCCTCGCCGATCTCGAGGACTGCGCCTGCATGACCGCGAGCGGTCGGTTCGTGCCGTTGACCGACACCGCGGAGCGGCCGCGGCCGGCTCGCTGCCGACCGGCCCGAACCCGTTCGGCAGTCAGTATCGTTTTACTGTCGTCTCCCGAATGGATCCGTATGACATACCGGAAGGTCAACTACGAGGAGGTCGAGGAAGTCTCGAGCGCGATGCACTTTCTCAGCGATCCGCTCGAGACCGAGCAGGTCGGGGTCACGGTCGCGCGGTGCGATCCCGGCTGGAACAGCAAGCCCCACGACCACACCGACAACGGCCACGAAGAGGTCTACGTCCTCATCGAGGGAGCGGCAACGGTCGTCGTCGACGATGACCCCGTGGCGATGGAGACCGGCGATGCGTTGTGGCTCCCGCCCGAATCGACCCGCCAGATCCGCAACGGGGACCGCGAGAGCGCGTTCGTCCTCGTGAGCGCGCCCAGCATCGCCGACGAGGACGGCGACGAGGAGTGGTCGCTCTCGGGCTTTGCGGGCTAGCCTCGAGTCGCCGTGTGGTCGGCGGTCCGAAGCGAAACCGGTGGGGATCGGCAACCGCGACCCTCGCACGAGGACCGGCGGGACGGTTTAGTGGGCTGACGTGGTCGCCGTCCGTAGGTGACTCCTGATCTACTCGAAACATCACGCGGCGATCTCGTTCGTCGTCGCCGGGGTACTGGCCGTCCTCCTGCCACCGGTCACCCTGCTGGGCACGCCGATCCCGACCCCGGCGGTCGTCGCCTACGGCACTGCCGCCGGCGTCTGTATCGACGTCGATCACTTCCTCATCGCCCGGCTCAAGACCGGTCGCTGGGACGCGCTCCGGTTCTGTCTCACCCATCCGCGCGCGACGATCACGGACCAGTCCGAGATCTTCGACCCCGGCGACGTCGGCGTCCTCTCGCGGCTGTTGAGCCACGTCGTCATCGCCGGCGTCGTGGTTCCGGCGCTCGCGCTGGCGAGCGTCCCGCTCGCGGTCGTGACCGCCGGCGTCCTCTATGCCCACCTGCTAGCCGATCTCGTCTGGGATCGCCACCTGCTCGAGTCCCACGCCGATGCGGCTGACTCGATCGCCGAACTGGTGCGGACCATCGGGTAGCCGCCGATCACGGGCGAGCCCCGACCGCGTGGGACTCGAGCGGGCGTCGTTCTCGGGTTGCAATATTCGCCCGCGGCTATTTCCTTTGTGCGATCGTGTGACAGGACATGGAACTGCTCGACGACGACATCGTCCCCGAACACGCACACGAGATCAAAGCCGAGGCCCGCGAGTTCGCCCGCGAACACATCGAGCCCAACGCCCAGGAGTACTTCCAGTCCGGCGAGTATCCCGAGGAGATCCTCGAGGCGGGTCGCGAGGCGAACCTCGTGGCACAGGACATCCCCGAGGAGTGGGGCGGGCGGGGGCTGGATCTGGCCCAGCTGCTCGCGATGACCGAGGAGTTCTATCGGGCCGACGCGGGAATCGCGCTGACCCTGCAGCTGGCGAGTTTCGGCTGCGAGATCACCTACGAACACGGCACCGACGAGCAGTGCGAGGAGTACATTCGTCCGGTGGCGGAGGGCGAGCAACGCTCCGGACTCGCCGTCTCGGAGCCCGAGACCGGCAGCGACCTCGCGGGGATGCAGACCACGGCCGAGAAAGACGGCGACGAGTACGTCATCAACGGCGAGAAGTACTGGATCGGCAACGGCGTCGAGGCCGACTGGATCACCCTCTATGCCCGCACCGGGGACGACGAGGACAACCGCTACGGCAACCACTCGATGTTCATCGTCCCGACCGACACCGACGGCTACGAGGCCGAACACATCCCCGAGAAGATGGCGATGCGGGCCTCGAAGCAGGCCCACATCGAGTTCGACGACTGCCGGATCCCCGCCGAGAACGTGATCGGATCGGAGGGGGACGGCTTCATGCTGCTGGCGGACTTCTTCAATCACGGCCGGGTGGCCGTCGCCGGCCACGGGCTGGGCATCGCCGCGGCCGCGATCGAGGAGGCCTGGGAGTTCACCCACGACCGCGAGGAGTTCGGCAAAACGATCAGCGACTTCCAGTCCGTCCAGCACGGGCTCGCGGACATGCTGCTGGAGTTCGAAAGCGCCCGGACCCTCGTCTGGCGCGCCCGCGAGAAGGTCGCCGAGGAGGACAACGCGGGCTACTGGGCAGCGATGGCGAAGACGAAAGCGACTGAAACGGCCGTCGACGTCGCGGAACAGGGCATGCAGTTCCACGGCGGCCGATCGATCCTCGACGAGCGGCGGATCGCGCGCGTCTACCGCGACGCCCGGATCCCCGTCATCTACGAAGGGGCAAACGAGATCCAGCGCAATCTGATCTACGGGCAGGCGGAGTAGCAGTAGCGAACGCGATTTCGTTGTTCGGTCCCAATCGGAACTGCTGGTCCGCGAAGTGGTTCGAACGCACTGATAAAGTGAAGCAGTCGCTACCGGCCACACAGGTGGACAGTCACCACGGGCGAGAGCGGAGGGGAGTCGCTTCGAGTCCTAGTTCTCGGACTGGAGGTCCTGGAATGCACCCACGAAATCGTCGTGCGAGGACATCCCCGAGACCGTCTCGTCGACCCGTTCCTCGAGGCGGTCGACGCGGTCACAGAGGTCCTGATACTCCTCGTTGTCCGCGAGTTCGCGGTCGGCCTTCTCGGACTCCAGCAGCGCCTTCTTCGAGACGAGCGCGTAGTACTCCTGGATGTCGGATTCGTAGTCCGAGCGGTCGGCGACATCTTCGACCATGTCGACGAGTTCGTCCTTCGAGACCGGCTTGACGAGGTAGTCATCGAACCCCATTTCGATGATGTCGAAGTCCGGATCGACGGCCGTTACCATGACGACCCGGGAGTCGTAGCCGGCTTCGCGGATCTGCTCGAGGACCTCGTCACCGGAGAGCCCCGGCATCCGTCGGTCCAGCAGGACGACCTCGACGGAGTCGGCCATTTTCGAGAGCGCTTCCTCTCCGTCGTACGCCGTTTCGACGGTCCAGTCGGCCTGGAGCCACGCGGCGAACAGATCCGCGAGCCGTGCCTCGTCGTCGACGACGAGGACCGATGGCCCGTCACTCATGGGGAACCTCCGTTCTCTTCATCGTTACAGCCACGGGACATCCATGGTACCTCTGGGTGATAAATCTCGCGACCAGAACTCAAATATCAGACAATAATGGTGGGCAAATAGGTGGTATGCTGCCGGTCTCCGCCACGAGTCGGCACGGGTTCTCACTGACCGGCCGCTGGCGACAGCGGGCGTCGCCTTACTGCCCCTCGAACTCCGGCTCCTCGTCTTCCATGAAGGCCGTGATTCCCTCCATCAGGTCGTCGGTCCCCATCAGGTGCCCGAACGCGGAGGCCTCGTACTCGAGACCGGACTCGGTGTCGTCACGGCCGGCCAGCATCGCGCGCTTGGTGAACTTCTGGGCGATCGGCGGGCCGCCCGCGAGGTCGGTCGCCAGCTCGAGGGCGCGGTCCTCGAGGTCGGCGTTGTCGACGATCTCGTTGACGAAGCCGTAGTCGGCCAGCGTCTCGGCGTCGTAGCGCTCGGCGGTGAAGATGATCTCCTTCGCGCGGCCCTCGCCGACGATATGCTTGAGTCGCTGGGTGCCGCCCCAGCCCGGAATGAGGCCGAGGTCGATCTCGGGCTGGCCGAACTCCGACCGGTCGCTGGCCACGCGGAGGTCCGCACAGGTCGCCAACTCCATCCCGCCGCCGAGACAGAAGCCGTCGATCCCGGCAACGACGGGCAGATCACAGGCCTCGAGCTTGCCGAACGTCTGCTGGCCCAGTCGCGAGAGTTCCTGGCCCTCGATCGGGTCGGCACCGCTGCCGGCCATGCTCTGGACGTCCGCGCCCGCGGAGAAGGCCTGCTCGCCCTCGCCGGTGACGAGGATCGCACGCACCTCGTCGTCGGCCTCGAGGTGGTCGATCGCGGTTGATAGCTCCTCGAGGAGTTCGTCGCTGATGGTGTTCATCCGGTGCGGGCGGTCGAGAACGATCTGTCCGACGTAGTCGGCGGGGTACTCGAGTCGGATCGTCCCGAAGTCGACCCCCGATGCGTCCTCGTCGTCGTCGTAGAAGCCACCGGCCTCGGCTCGTTCTCCGAGGTAGTCATCGGGCGCGTATCGCTCGTGACCCGTCTCCTCGTAGGCGTCCTCGAGGGTCTCGTGTAGCGTCTCGAGACCGTAGTCGTCGACCAGCGCAACCGGGCCGTCGGGGAAGCCGGCTCCGAGCTGGACGGCCTCGTCGATCGACGCCGGCGGGGCGACGTCGCCGCCGATCAGCTTCGCAGCCTCGTTGGCGATCGTCGCGAGCAGGCGCTGTTCGACGAACTCCGATCCTTCGTCGGTTGGGATCTGGACGCCGTCGCCGTCCTCGTAGTCGTAGAAGCCCTTGCCGGTCTTCTTGCCCAGTTCCTCGTTCTCGACTTTTGCCTCGAGCAGTGGGGCCGGCTCGTAGGCCTCGCCCAGCACCTCGTTCATGTACTCGAGGACGTGGTAGCTGACGTCGTTGCCGACCTGGTCGCCGAGTTCGAAGCTGCCCATCGGCAGGCCCATGTCGTATTTCGTCGTCGAGTCGACCTCGGCGATCGTCGCCTCGTCGTTGCTGACGAGCCACGCGGCCTCGTTCATCAGCGGCACCAGAATGCGGTTGACGATGAATCCGGGCGAGTCCTTGTGGACCCGAACGGCCGTCTTGCCGAAGTCCTCGGCGAGGTCCTCCGTCACCGAGAGCGTCTCCTCGCTGCTTTCGGCACCCGAAATCACTTCGACCAGCTGCATCCGGACCGGCGGGTTGAAAAAGTGCATCCCGCAGAAGCGCTCCGGTCGCTCGGTGAACTCGGCGAGGTCGGTGATCGAGAGGCTCGAGGTGTTCGTCGCGAAGATCGCATCGTCGGGCGCGACCGCCTCGAGGTCGGTGTAGACGTCTTCTTTGATCCCCATCTGCTCGGGGACCGCCTCGATGACGAAGTCCGTGTCCGCGACGGCCTCCTCCATATCGACCAGCGGCGTCACTCGGTCCTTGGCGGCGTCGGCTTCCTCGTCGGTGAGCCGGTCGTTCTCGGCGAGTTTGTCCAGTGACCACTCGATCTGCTCGTAGCCGTTCTGGACGAACTCCTCTTTGATGTCGCGCATGTTCACGTCGTACCCGGCCATCGCGGCGACCTCCGCGATACCGTGACCCATGTTGCCCGCACCCAGAACTGTGATGGTGTTGATGTCCTCGAGTTGCATGCTCGAAAATCCTATTCGGACCCGTTTCAACGTTTCCCTCTCACTTAATGGGAACTGGAGTTTGGTTTACTATCGGTTACAAAGCTCTTTACCGTTCCGATCGTAAGGGTCGTTCATGGAATTCGGACTCAACGAAGAACAGGAGCAGATCCGCGACGAAGTTCGCCGGTTCGCCGAGAACGAGATCGTGCCCCACGCCGAGGAGTACGACACCGAAGAGAAGTTCCCCCACGAGATCGTCGACAAGGCCGCCGAGATGGGGCTGGTCGGCACGTCGATCCCGATGGAGTACGGCGGGGCCGGCTACTCCACCCTCGAGTCGGCGCTCATCGCCGAGGAACTGTTCTCCTACGATCCCGGCATCGCGCTGTCGATCATGGCCTGCTCGTTCGGGACCGAGGCCATCAGCGAGTTCGGGACCGAAGACCAGAAAGAGCGCTACCTCGAGCCCGTCGCGACCGGCGAGAAGATCTCGGGCGCGGCCATCTCCGAGCCCGACACCGGGTCGGACGTCTCCTCCGTGTCGACCCGTGCCGAGAAGGACGGTGACGAGTGGGTGATCAACGGCAACAAGATGTGGATCACCAACGGCTCGGTCGGCGACTACTTCGTCGTCCTCTGTAAGACCGACCCCGACGCCGACAGCCGCTACGGCGGCTTCAGCCAGATCATCGTCGAGTCCGACCGTGACGGGTTCTCCGCCGACAAGATCACCGGCAAGCTCGGCATTCGGGCCTCCGACACCGCCGAACTCATTCTCGACGACGTCCGCGTTCCCGAGGAGAACCTCGTCGGCGACGAGGACGCCGCCTTCCTCCAACAGATGCAGTTCTTCGACGCCACCCGGACCGGCGTCGCCGCGCAGGGACTCGGTATCGCCAAGGGCGCGCTCGAGGCCGCCCGCGAGTACGCACAGGACCGCGAGCAGTTCGGGCAGTCCATCTCGGAGTTCCAGGCAATCCAGCACAAGCTCGCGGAGATGGCCACCGAGACCGAGGCCGCACGCAACCTGACCTACAAGGCCGCCTGGAACGTCGACCAGGGCAACGACATCACCAAGCTCGCCTCGATGGCCAAGGAGTACGCCTCCCGCGTCGCCGTCGACGTCGCCAACGAGGCCGTCCAGATCCACGGCGGTGCCGGCTACGTCAACGACTTCCCCGTCGAGCGGTTCTACCGCGACTCGAAGATCACCCAGATCTACGAGGGCACCACCGAGATCCAGAAGAACGTCATCGCGCGGGAACTGCTGGACGAATAGGAGCGGAATTTCGAAAAGCGCCGGAAGACGAATCGCGCCTTCCGAACTCTCGTTCACTTCGTTCACGAGAACACCTCTCTTTCCCCTCCGCTCGGCTCGCGCCGACGCCGCTCGTCTTATCACGGCGCGTAGCGCCGCGCTTTCGGTCGCTCGCGGTCGTCGTCGGGTACCCGCCTGCCCTCTCCGGGCCCCGCGGCTCTCGCAGTCGCTCGAGTCCCGCTCCCGGCCGTCCTCGCACCCAGCAACGCTTTGCCCCGCGGGAGCCTACGACGGCGCAATGAGAGAGTTCGTCTTCGCCCTCGAGTACGAGCCCGGCCACAACGGGGTGGCGGATACGCTCGCCGACCACCCCGACGCCCGGATCCGTTCGCTGTCGCTGCACGCCACCGACGAACGGCTCTGGCGGGTCGACCACGCCACCGGTACGCGGACGGCCCTCGCGGACATCGAGGCGGCCTTCCGCGACAGCGATTACTACGCGGACTGTCTCGCGACCGAGGACTGTGGCGCGACCCAGACCACGCAGGTCCTCGACCGCACCGACGACACGCTCGTCCTCTACTCCGACTGGGAGCGCACCCCTACCTGTGCGTCCGTCCCGCACATCGCCCGCGATCACCTCGGCGAGGGCATCCTGTTCGAGACGCGCCACGAGGGACGCCACTACACCTGGCGGATCGTCCACTCCGGCGAGGGTGACGTGGCAGCCTTTTTCGACGCACTCGAGGCGGCGGTCGGTGACTGCGCCCGGATGGAGATGCTCCGGGCGGCGACGGCGGAAACCGACGCACCGACGGGCGACGCGAACGGCGAGGCGAACGGCCTCGCCCCCGAACAGGAGGCCGCGCTCCGGGCCGCGGTCGAACACGGCTACTACGAGTCGCCCCGGGCGGTCGACGTCGGCGACCTCGCCGACCACCTCGACGTACCCCGATCGACGCTCACCTACCGGCTCCGTCGGGCCGAGGAACGGTTGGCCAAGGGATACGTTTCGGACGAGCGATTCGCCGACGGCCCATCGACGCGGCTCTAGCGTTCGTGGACTTTGGAATATTCCAACCAAGGCTTATCGAACTGACGCCCCTACCACGACGTAATGAGTACTGAATCGGACGCGACGCGGGAAACGGACGGGGGCGGGCAGCGACGGGAGCTGACCGCCCGACTCGCCGTCCCCGAGATGGACTGCCCGTCCTGTGCGGGGAAGGTCGACAAGAGCCTCGAGCGCGTCGAGGGAGTGGCCGACGTCGATCTCAATCCGACCACCGGGACGGCCACGGTCACGTACGACCGCGATCGAACCAGCGAGGCCGATGTGGTCGCGGCGATCGAAGGCGCCGGCTACGAGGTCACCGGAGGAACGGCCGACGACGGGGCGACGGAATCGGACTCGAGCGGCGACGGCGTCGACGTCGCGCCGCCCTCGGAGGTCTGGACGAGTCCCCGCGCGAAGAAGACGTGGCTCGGTGCGGTCTTCGTCACGCTCGGACTGGGCTTCGAGTTCCTCCTGACGGGCGGGAACGTCGCGGTGGCGAGCGTCCTCGAGTACCCGCTTCACGTCGCGGATCTGCTCTTTCTCGGGGCGGTCGCCGTCAGCGGCGTCCCCGTCGTCCGCAGCGGCTACTACTCCGCGAGAAACCGGAGCCTCGATATCGACCTCCTGATGGGGACGGCGATCATCGCCGCGACCGGGATCGGCTACTTCGTCGAAGCCGCGACGCTCGCGGTTCTGTTCAGCATCGCCGAACTGCTCGAGGACTACGCGATGGACCGGGCGCGGGACTCCCTGCGAGAGCTGATGGAGCTGTCGCCGGACGAGGCCACAGTCATGCGCGACGGCGAGGAGGTGACCGTCGACGCGGACGACGTGGCGGTCGGCGAGACCGTCGTCGTCCGGCCCGGGGACAAGATCCCGCTCGACGGGACGGTCCGTGAGGGCGAGAGCGCGGTCGACGAGTCGCCGATCACCGGCGAGAGCGTCCCCGTGGACAAGTCGACCGGCGACGAGGTGTACGCCGGGACCATCACCGAGGGCGGCTACCTCGAGGTCGAGGTCACCTCGACGGCGGGCGACTCGACGCTCTCGCGGATCATCGAGATGGTCCAGGGCGCACAGGCGAAGCGGACCGAGACCGAGCAGTTCGTCGACCGGTTCGCGGGCTACTACACGCCCGTCGTGGTCGTGCTGGCGATCCTGACCGCCGCCGTGCCGCCGCTTCTCATCGGCGACACCGTCACCGCGGGGGTCGCCGGCTACGAGATCGCGTTCGCCGGCGACTGGGGGACCTGGTTCGTCCGCGGGCTCACGCTGCTCGTGATCGCCTGTCCCTGTGCGTTCGTCATCTCGACGCCCGTCTCGGTGGTCTCGGGGGTCACCAGCGCCGCGCGAAACGGCGTCCTGATCAAGGGGGGCAACTATCTCGAGGCGATGGGCGAGGTCGACGCCGTCGCCGTCGACAAGACCGGCACGCTCACGAAAGGCGAACTCGCCGTCACCGACGTCGTGCCCTGCGCGGCGCCCAGCGCCGCGAACGAGGCGAGCGGTGAAACCGCGAGCCAGGCCGGCGGGACAGACGAGGCGACGCTGCTTCGCTACGCGGCCGGGCTGGAGCGACGCAGCGAGCATCCCATCGCCGCGGCGATTCTCGCCCGGGCCGACGAGGCGGACGTGGGCGACCTCCCCGAGCCGACGGGGTTCGAGAGCCTCACCGGCAGGGGGATCCGCGGGGAGATCGAGGGCGAGACGTACTACGCGGGCAAGCCCGCGTTGTTCGAGGAACTGGGCTTCGATCTCTCACGGACCCGCGCGGACGACCCCTCGTCGGATCCGCGGACTGACGGCGGGGCCGCGCCCGAGAGTGCGCTCGCGGCCGACGAGGGGACCTTCGCCGAGGAGACCCTCGCCGCGCTCGAGCGGGAGGGCAAGACGGTCGTCCTCGTCGGGACGGAGACCGACCTGCTCGGCGCGGTCGCGATCGCCGACGAGGTCCGGCCCGCTTCCAAGCGGGCGGTCGAACGGCTCCACGATCTCGGCGTCGAGCGCGTCGTCATGCTGACCGGGGACAACGAGGGCACGGCGCGGGCGATCGCCGAGCAGGTCGGCGTCGACGAGTATCGCGCCGAACTCCTCCCCGACGAGAAGGTCGACGCCGTGGCGGCCCTCCAGGAGCAGTACGGCGACGTGGCGATGGTCGGCGACGGCATCAACGACGCGCCCGCGCTGGCGACCGCTGAGGTCGGCATCGCGATGGGCGCGGCCGGCACCGACACCGCCCTCGAGACGGCGGATATCGCGCTGATGGGCGACGACATCGGGAGGCTACCGTACCTGTACGACCTCTCGCACACGGCAAACGGCGTCATTCGACAGAACGTCTGGGCGAGCCTCGCCGTGAAGGCCCTACTCGCCGTCGGCGTGCCGCTGGGGCTGGTCAGCGTCGCGGTGGCGGTCGTCGTCGGCGACATGGGGATGAGCCTCGGCGTCACCGGCAACGCGATGCGGCTCGCGAACGTCGAGCCCGACGCACTCACGACCTCCGAGGGCGGCCCCGACGCTCCATAACGCCGCGTCGGCCATCCGGGCGCAAGCGCACTGGTGCGACCTCGGTGGCGACCGGATCGACCGCTCGTATCGATGCTGTAGATAGTCCGCTACGATCGAACGACTGGTATCCGAGCCGACCTTTATTCGCGGCCCCAGATGCGGCGGTAAAGTCGAATATGGCCCCTCGTAGCCCTGAAAGCCATCTTTTGCATCGTTCGGGGCGAGGCCTAAACCCGGCCGGTCGTTACATCCACTCGATGACAGAATCACCATCCAACGGCAGCGACACGGTCGACGATAATCGCCGAACGACGAGCCGCGAGCGGTCGACCGCCGGGATCGAGAACCGCCTCGAGACCGAGGGCGATCCCGGCTTCGCCGGCGACCCCGAGTACGAGGTCGTGACGACCCCAGTACTCGTCATCGGGGCCGGAGCGGCGGGTGCCCGCGTCGCGATCGAACTCGCCGAGTCGGGGATCGACCCGCTCGTGATCGGCAAGCGCGATCACGGCGATGCTCACACGACGTGGGCGGCCGGCGGCGTCAACGCGGCGCTGGGCTCGCTCGATCCCGAAGACGACTGGACGATCCACGCGGCGGACACGTTCAACGAGGGGCATCACCTGAACGATCCCGACGCGGTCGAACTGACGGCGCGGGAGATGCCCGACCGCATCCGCGAACTCGAGGCGTGGGGGATGCCGTTCGACCGGACCGACGATGACGAGATCAACCAGCGCTACTTCGGCGCGCAGTCTTACCGGCGGACCTGCTTCGTCGGCGACCGGACCGGCGAGGCCATGCTCGGGACGTTGGTCGACCGCGCTCGCGACCTCGAGGTGCCCTACCGCGAGAACGTGATGATCACGCGCCTGCTCTCGGACGGCCGCCGCGTCGACGGGGCCGTCGGCTTCGATATGGAGACCGGCGAGGGGCTGCTCTTCCGGACGAACCACGTCGTCCTCGCGGCCGGCGGGTTCTCGGCGCTCTATCACCGCCACTCCTCGCGCAACGACGAGAACAACGGCGACGGACAGGCGCTGGCGCTCGAGGCCGGGGCGCGACTCGTCGACCTCGAGTTCGTCCAGTTCCACCCGACCGGGATGGTCGGCGAACGCTACGGCGAGGAGTGGGACGGCCGACTCGTCACGGAGGCGGTCCGCGGCGAAGGCGGGCGGCTCTACAATTCGGAGGGCGAGCGGTTCATGGAGCGCTACTCCCCCGACCAGATGGAACTCGACGCCCGCGACGTCGTCGCGCGCGCCATCGCTCAGGAGGTCCGCGAGGGCCGCGGGACCGAGGACGGCGGCGTGTACCTCGACATCTCCCACCGGGACGATCAGTACGTCCGCGACCGGCTGCCGTCGATGGTCGAGCGCTTCGAGTCGCTGGGTGTCGACATCACCGAGGAACCGATGGTGGTCGGGCCGACGGCCCACTACACGATGGGCGGGGTCGATATCGACTTCCGAACGGGCGAGACCGGCGTGGGCGGCCTCTATGCCGTCGGCGAGACGGTCGCCGGCGTCCACGGGGCGAACCGACTCGGCGGCAACTCGCTGGCCGAGACCGTCGCGATCGGCAAACTCGTCGGTGACCACGTCGCGGCCGCGGTGACCGACGGTGACGACGACCCGGCCCTCACGGACGGCCAGCGAGCGCTCGCCGAACGGGAGTTCGAGGCGCTGCGGGAACTGGCCGCCTCGGACGGCACCGTGACGCCGACCGAACTGCTCGCGGACCTCGGCGACCTGCTGTGGGACCACGCCGGCATCCTCCGCGACGACGCGGGGCTCCGGGAGGGGCTCGCGAAACTGGACGCCCTTCGGGAACGCACCGCCGATCTCCGCGTCGCGGGCGACCGGACCTCGAAGTCGTTCGAGTACGCCGTGGACCTCTCGATGAGCCTCACCGTCGCCGAGGCGATGCTCCGGGCCGCCCGCGAGCGCACCGAATCCCGGGGCGCACACTACCGGACTGATTACCCCGAGACGGCCGATGACTGGCGGGTAAACCTCGTGGTCACGGCCGACCCGGCGGGGCTCTCGTTCAGTCGGCGCGGCGTCGGTGACCCCAGCCCGGCCGTCCGGGAGGCCCTCGAGGCCGACCACGAACTCGACTATCACCACCTCGAGTGAGCCCTCGCGGGACCCACCGAGACGCCTATGGGTCTCCGGTCCCCTACACCCGTCTCATACCTGTCCATGAACGACGAGGCACACGACGTTCTCCGTGCGGATCCCGTGATGGCCGGGCTGCTCGACCGACACGATCCCTACGTCGAACCCGACTGGAGCGAGTACGAGCGGCTCTGTATCTCGATCATCAACCAGCAGCTCTCGACCGCGAGCGCCGCGGCCGTCCGGGAGCGGGTCTTCGAGGTCCTCGATGGGGAAGTGACGCCGGAATCGGTACTGGCCGCCGACGAGGCAGCGCTTCGCGACGCCGGCCTCTCCCGGAGCAAGGTCGAGTACGTGCGAAACGCCGCCCGCGCCTTCCGTGAGGAGGACTACACGCGGGCGGGGCTAGCCTCGTATTCGAACGCCGAGGTCGTCGACCTGCTGACCGAGATCAAAGGCATCGGCGAGTGGACCGCGCGGATGTATCTGCTGTTCGTCCTCGAGCGCCCCGACGTCCTCCCGCTCGGTGACCTCGCCGTTCGCCGCGGGATCGAGCAGTTGTACGCCGACGGCGAGGAGTTGACCCGCGCGGAGATGCGCGAGATCGCCGAGCCCTGGAAGCCGTACCGCAGCGTCGCGACGCGGTACATTTGGGCCGAGTACGAATCCGCCTGAGCCGCCCGGCGGGCCGGCAGCGCCGCTCGTCCGGCAGGCGGGGGTGGTGTTACCGGTAACAACGCTTTGGAGCCCGCTCGAGCGCTGAAACGGGACGAAACGATCGACACCGTCGCCGGCAACGAGTTGTTACGGGCCGGCTCCTGCCGGCCGATCTCGGGGATCGGAGAAACGAGACACTGAACCGACGGGACGGCCGCGTCGACTGAAGTGCGGCGGCGTCCGGACTCTACTGGAGATGGCAAACGACACATCCCCGACGGACACGGACGCGCCGGACCAGCGCCGAATGACCAGCGATCCCGACCGGATCAGGAAGTGGGCCGAGGCCCGCGACGCCGTCCCGGTTCGGATCCGGGACAGCGACGATCACGGCCACTCGTTCGCCCGCCGTGACGAACTGGGCGAGGGCCACGAGGAATACTCCTGGGAGGAGTTCGAGCGACGGTTCGACGACGAGGACTACGTCTTCGTCTACCACGAGGACGAGCCGACCGGCGAGGGGCTGGGCTTTTTCGAGATCGTCGAGCGCGAGCGGGCCTTCGAGCGGGCGGATCTCGGCCGCGACGAACTCGAGGACTCGCTGCGACGCGGCGAGACGGTGACGACCGAGATCGTCGAGACGCAGGTCGTCGAGACCGAGGTCGTCGAGCGGGACACGATCGAGAGCGAGGTGGTCGATACGGAGTTGGTCGAACGCGAGATCGTCGACTCCGAACGCCGCGCCCGCGAGGTCGTCGACACCGAGTTCGTCGGTGACGACACCATCGAGGTAACCGTCGACGAAACCCGCCTCGATACGGTCGAGGAGATCGAACGATACATCGTCGAGAGTCGGGTCGTCGACGTCGACATCGAACGGGACCAGGAGATGGAACGCGACGAGATCGAGACGGACGTCGAACTCGAGAGCGTCCAGCGATCGATCCTCGAGAGCGACGTCGTCCGCTCGAGCGTGGCCCCCGACGAAGTCCTCGAGCGGGAAGTCATCCGGAGCCAGCGTACCGAGGGCGACGCCGTCCGGAGCGAACTCATCGAGCGCCGTACCGTCGAGGAGCAACTCGACGAGCGCCTGGAGCTGCGATACGTTCTCGAGGGGTCGGAACTGGTCGAGTCCGACGTCGTCAGCAGCGAGTTGCTCGAGGGCGAGATCATCGACGTCGAGGAGTACGGCTCGATGGCGGCCGGCGAGACCGCCGGTGTCGCAGGTGACGAGACGATGGCGGACGCCGACGTGACCGGTATCGAAGGCGAGAACGCGGCGGCCGGCGAGACGGCAGCGCCGACGGTCGAACTCTCGAGGGACGACCAGGGGAAAGACGTCGTCGACGAGTCGGGCCAGCAGATCGGGATGGTCGCCGAAGTCGAGGGCCAGACCGCCTACGTCGATCCGGAGCCGGGGCTCACCGATCGGCTCAAGGCCCGCATGAACTGGGGCGGTCACGGCGGCGACGACTACCCGGTCGAGGCCGCACAGATCTCGGCGATCACGGACGACGAGGTCGTCATCCGCAGCGAGTAAGAGACCGGCCGCGGCGGGGGACCGCGACCGGGCGATGATCGGTCCCAGCGACCGCGATGGTTTGTCGGCGGTTCGTCAGCGACGGCGCGAGCGCTCGTTTACTCGAGGTCGAAGCGGTCGTTGGTCATGACCGTGTGCCAGGCATCGACGAAGTCCTCGACGAACGTTTCCTCCTCGCTCGCGTAGACGTCCGCGATGGCCCGCAGCCGGGAGTTCGAACCGAAGATGAGATCCACGCGCGAGCCGGTCCACTCGACGTCGCCCGTCTCGCGGTCGCGCAGTTCGTAGATCTCCTCGCCCTCCGAGGCCTGCTCCCACTCGTAGCCCATGTCGAGCAGGGTCTGGAAGAAGTCGTTGGTCAGCGTTTCCGGCTCGTCGGTGAAGACGCCGAGGTCGGAGTCCTGGTAGTTGGCGTCCAGCGCGCGCATGCCGCCGACCAGTACGGTCATCTCCGAGGCCGTTAGGTCAAGCAGGTCGGCGTGGTCGACCAGCAGGTCCTCGGCCGGCCCGTCGTACTCGCCGCCGAAGTAGTTACGGAACCCGTCGATTTCCGGTTTGAGCGCCTCGACCGATTCCTCGTCGGTCTGGTCCTGCGTGGCGTCGGTCCGACCGGGTTCGAACGGGATCTCCACGTCGTAGCCGGCGTCAGCCGCGGCCTGCTCGACGGCTGCGTTGCCACCCAGCACGATGAGGTCGGCCAGCGAGACGCGTACGTCGTCGTCTCGAGCAGCGTTGAATTCCTCCTGAATCCCCTCGTAGGTCTCGAGGACGGTCTCGAGTTGGGCCGGCTCGTTGACCTCCCAGCTGCGCTGGGGTTCGAGGCGGATACGAGCGCCGTTCGCACCGCCGCGTTTGTCGCTGTCGCGGTAGGTCGACGCGGCCGCCCAGGCGGTCGTAACCAGTTCGGAGACGGACAGCTCCGACTCGAGGATCTCCGCTTTGAGCTGGTCGATCTCCTCGTCGCCGATCAGTTCGTAGTCGGCATCGGGGACGGGGTCTTGCCAGACGAACGTTTCCTCGGGGACATCGGGACCGAGGAACCGCTCCGGTGGGCCCATGTCGCGGTGGATCAGCTTGTACCATGCCCGCGCGAAGGCGTCCAGGAACTCCGGGGGGTTGTCGCGGAAGTTCTCGATGATCTCCCGGAACTCCGGATCCCGCTTGAGGGCGACGTCGGTCGTCATCATCATGGGGGCGTGCTTCTCCGAGGGATCGTGGGCGTCCGGGACGGTGTCGTAGGCCTCCTCCTCGACCGGCTGCCACTGGTTCGCACCCAGGGGGCTCTCGGTGAGTTCCCACTCGTAGTCGAGCAGGTTGTCGAGGTAGGAAGTGTCCCACATCGTCGGCCACTGGTTCCATGCGCCCTCGATGCCGCTCGTGGTCGTCTCCGAACCCTTGCCGGAGTCGGGCCAGCCGAGGCCCTGCTCCTCGATCGGGGCCGCCTCGGGCGCGGGACCCATGTCGTCGTTCTCGGCGCCGTGGGACTTGCCGAACGTGTGTCCGCCGGCGATGAGGGCGGCCGTCTCCTCGTCGTCCATCGCCATGCGACCGAACGCCTGGCGGATCCGCTTTGCCGACTCGAGCGGCTCGGGGTTGCCGTCCGGCCCCTCAGGGTCGACGTAAATGAGCCCCATCACGGTCGCGCCCAGCGGCTCCTCGAGTTCGTCGTCCTCGTCGAAGCGCTGGTCCTGCGGGGCCTCCCACTCGGTTTCCGGCCCCCAGTAGACGGCCTCGTCGGGCTCGAACACGTCCTCGCGGCCGCCGGCCCAGCCGAGCGTCTGCATCCCCATCGACTCGAGGGCGGTGTTCCCGGCGAGGACGATCAGATCGGCCCACGAGAGCTTCCGGCCGTACTTCTGCTTGATCGGCTCGAGCAGTCGGCGTGCCTTGTCGAGGTTGCCGTTGTCGGGCCAGCTGTTGAGCGGCGCGAAACGCTGGGTCCCGCCAGAGGCACCGCCGCGGCCGTCGGTAGTGCGGTACGTCCCGGCGCTGTGCCAGGCCATCCGGATGAACAGCGGCCCGTAGTGGCCGTAGTCAGCCGGCCACCAGTCCTGTGAGGACGTCATCAGATCCTTGAGGTCGGCTTTGACCTCTTCGAGGTCGAGTTTCTGGAACTCCTCGGCGTAATCGAAGTCGTCGTCGTACGGACCGACGGCTTCGGCGTTCTGGTCGAGAACGTCCAGGTTCAACCGATTCGGCCACCACTCGTGGTTCCGGTTCCGTTTGTTGTCGCTCATGTATTCGTACGGTTTGGAAAACGGATTGGGGAATAATATATGTACCGAATACAAGTTCCACTTTTGCTTCCCCGGCAGATAGTTTTCGATATAGCAAAACAATATCGCATATCGTGTTGAACCGTGTGGGAACGGGACGTGTGTCCGGCCGGCGGAGCCGTACCACGTCTTGTCGACCGCTACTCAGTACGGGCCGTCCGTCGCGGAGAAAGACGATCGCCGTCTCGAGACCGACCCCGATCGGGGACGGACGACGGCGACCAGGACATACATCGATGAGCGAAACCTGTGACAGGCAGCTACCGCAGTGGGGCCGCCCGCGGGCGACAGGACAGTTACTCCTCTTCTTCGGGCGTATCTGGCACGTCGCCGTCGATCCGGCGGCTCACGTCGACCTGATAATTCTCGAGGATGTCCCGGCCGAGGATGACGGGGTAGTCCATGTGGCTGCGGTCCTCGACGCTTGCCGTGACGGTGTGTTGGTTCCCGCCGACGCCGACGACGACGTCGACGACGGGGCGGCTCTTCGATTGCTTGCTGCTGCCCGAGCGGACGCGAGTGATGGACTTGATCGGGCCGGCACCGATGTCGGCGGCCAGCCCGGTGTCGATGCTCGTCCGTGTCGCGCCCGTGTCGGATTTTGCCAGTATCGTCTTCGAACCGCTCGTGCCCGAGAGAACGACCTCCTCGGTGTAGCCGATTACCGCCGGCTCCGTCGCCGACGCCACCGTGTCCGGCGGCTGGGCCGTCGGCCGGGAGTCGTCGAGGACGTTCGCGATGTCACGCACGCGATCGTCGTCGACCTCGCCGCCGGCGCGCTCGATCGCCAGCTTTGCGATGTAGGGGGCCGGGCTCACCTGCGTCGCCTCGTAGAGTCCCTTGAACCCCGCCGTCGGGTTGACCTCGAGGACGTACCAGCCGTCGTCGCCCTCGACGAGGTCGACGCCGGCGTAGTCGAGACCGACGACGCCGGCCGCCTGCCGTGCCATCTCGGCGGCCTCCTCGGGGAGGTCGTCGGTCGCGTCCTCGACGGAGCCCCCGAGAGCGACGTTCGTTCGCCAGTCGTTGTCCGGCGCGTAGCGATACATCGCGGCGACGACCTCGCCGCCGACGACGTACACCCGTAGGTCGCGGTGACGGACGTCCTCCTGATCGACGAGTTCCTGCAGAAAGGCGTAGCGATTGCCGACCTTCGCGTTGATCGGGTCGTCGGGGCCGACCTTCCAGGTCCCCCCGCCGTGGGTCCCGATCGCGGTCTTGTACACGGCCTCTTCGCCGTACCGCTCCCGTGCGGCGTTCAGCCGGTCGCCGCTGAGCGCGAGCGTCACGTCCGGCGTCCGGATCTCGTTGGACGCCAGCGCGGTCGCCGTCGACAGCTTGTGGATCGCGGTCAACACCGTGTTCGGCTCGTTGAGCATCGGCACGAGCTGGGTAAAGGTGTTCGCGAGCCCCAGTTCCTCCGCTGGCTGTTCGGTGTTCGACAGCAGCATCCGGTTGGCGATCACGTCGACGTCAGGCTCGAGGACGGGAGTGCCATCCGTGACGCTGACGGACGTGTTTTCGGCGCGGAGCCACTCGGTGTCGTGGCCGAGGTCCTCGGCGGCGTTAAGAATCGCTTTGGTTTCCTTGCTCGTATGCAGACTCAGTACCCCGACAGTAACGGGATCGGAAACGGCCATACGGAACCGACACCGAGACGGCGGATAAGTATTGATAGTTCTCTAACTGACAGTCGTCTGTAGTGATCGGTCGCGTCGACGTCACCCGATGACCGATCGGACCTGCCCCGGATCGACCAGCCCGCTCAGCACCGCCAGCGCACCCCACGTGATGGCTCCCACTGCGATCGCGCCGAACAGCATCAGCAGGTTCGAGACCAGCGGCGTCACCAGCAACACGGCCACGCCCATCACGCCCGTTATCCCACAGATCATTCCGGTCGTCCGGGCAAGCCGCCGAACGTTCAGGCCGAGTTCGGTGTGGACGATATAGAGGTTCACCGCGACGTAGACCGAGTGGGTCGCCACCGTCGCGATCGCCGCACCGACGACCCCGATCGCTGGGATCAGGACGATGTTCAGCCCGAAGTTGGTGACCGCCGTGCCGCCCTTCGCAACGGCACGAGCGCGAGCGCGGCCGAGGTAATCCAGACTGTCACTGGTCAGGTTCGTGATCGCCTGCAACACGACGAAGCCGGCGAGTACCTGCAACACGGGGACCGCACCGGCGTAGCTCTCCCCGATCACCATCGTCAGGAACGGCTCGGCGACGATCGCCAGCCCGACCGCCGCCGGGATATAGAGCAGCAGGACGTTCGTCAGCGAGGTCTCGTAGATCCGTTTGGCCTCCTCGAGCTGGTCGGCGGCCTTCTGCTCGCCGAAGTTCGGCGAGATCGTAAAGCCGAGCGACTCGGCGGGCGCGAGGACGAAGTCGGTGATCTGTTTGCCCAGCGTGTAGAACGCGACCGCGGCGGGGTTCAGAAAGATCCCGACCAGCACGATGTCGATCTGCTTGTCGATGACGTTCGCGCTCCGGGTCGCCGTCAGCGGGAGGCTGTACTCGAGCAGCCGCTTCGAGAGTCCGTCTTCGTACTCCGCGGCGGCGTCGTGGCGGGCATAGAAGCCGTAGTAGAGGATGCCGATCCCGACGGCCCCGGCGATGGCATATCCGACGACGTAGCCGAAGAAGGCACCGAGCGCACCGAAGCCCGCAAGGACGAACCCGACGGCAAAGAGCAGCCGCCCCGCGCCGCTGATCGCTTGCACGATCGCGCTGTAGCCCAGATGATTAAAGCCCTGCAAGGCGACCTGCGAGAAGGTACTCGCGGAGAAGACCACGAGATAGACGACGCCGGCCGCGAGGAACGGGGCCGCCCCCGGCTCGCCGAGCGCGGTCGCGAGCCACTCGTGGTAGACCAACAGGACGTAGCCGACGACCGCGAGCAGGATTACTTTGACCGTGATCGTCGTCTCGAGGAGATGGGGGACCTGCCCGGGGTCGGTCTCGCGGTACTCGGAGATGTACCGTGCGACCGACCGGGACAGCCCCAGGTCCGCGAACAGCTGGACGATCGCCAACACCCCGATCGCCCAGTAGAGCGCGCCGTACCCGTCCGGGTCCAGCAGGTACCGCGCCAGTACGAACATCAACAGCGCGCTCGAGAGCATGTAGATCCCGCGCGCGACGAGCGTTGCCTTGAAGCCGTGGACGATGTGATCCTCCCTGTTCATAGTAGCCGACGGAGACACGCGGCGCTGCCGACCGACCCGGCAGCGACCCACTGACTGACGACTCGAGGGATCGCACAATTGTAATGGGGAGCCAACAGTCCGAAGGGACGGACAACGGCTCCGACGATGCCGGGGTCACGCGGAGCGATTCGATCGAGCCGAGGACGCCCGATCGAGGGTTCGGTCCCCGTAACTGGCCGTAAACGGTAGAAGGGTGCCCCTACGGGGGGTTCGAAGTCGATCGGTCGACGCGGGAAAACACCGTCGGTGAACGCCTATCGGAACCGGATCAGAGGTACGAGGAGTCCCACCGGGTCGCCTTGCGGCGGTTGCCACACTCGTTGCACTCGATGCGGCCCATCGCGTCCATGGCGTTGTCGATCGAATCGCAGTTTCCGCAGAACCAGGCGTAGTGGTCGTTGCGGTCGTCGTCGCTGTAGGCCACGTAAAACGGTGCCTGCGATCCTCTGGCGGCCTCGCCGTAGCTCACGTAGACCGTCTCGCCGTCGACGGTCAGTTCGTCGACCGTCCCCCACTCGCCATCGTCCTCGAGGTCGGACTCGACGTAGACGTTCTCGGTGAACGTTTCCGAGCCGATCTCGACCTCGCGCTGGCCCGCCTGCTCGAAGCCGTGACTGCGGTAGAACTCGTTGCCGCCCTCGTTGTCCGCGAGGACGAAACACTGGATCCCGTCGGCCCCCTCCTCGAGGAGTCGCTCGCGGGTGCGAACCAGCAGGCGCACGCCCGTCCCGTCGCCGCGGTGGTCCGGGTGGACGTGGAGCCAGAGCAGTCGGCCGGTGTTGGCCCGCTGGCCGACCAGTTCGCTCTGGGAAAAGCCCGCGAGTTCGCCGTCGCGCTCGACGAGCAAGAACAGCGTCCTGTCGTCCGCGAGTTCGTCGGCGAGCGGGTCGCCGTACCACTGTTCGACGGCCTCGTCGATGGTCTCGGCCTCGAGGAAGTCAGTGTACGTCGAACCCAGCGAGTCGCGGGCGATCGTCCGAATCGCTTCGGCGTCCGAATCGGTTGCCTCTCGGATCTTCATGAGCCTCCATACTACTGCCAGATACAAAACGTATGCCCACGCTCCCAGTCGCTGGTAGACGTTGTTCGAGGGAAACGGCTTTTCTCCGGGAAAACTGGCACTGGGAAGTCACGGTCGATCGAGCGTCGAGGCTCGAGGCGGTCCGAGGGGGAACATTCACGTCGCTGCTCCCGGAGAACGTGATATGAGCGACGACGCGACGAGCGACCCTCCCGACGAGGCGGCCACCGAGGCGTTTACCTACAACGGCGGCCGCGTCGATCCGGGCGAATCGGCGAACATTCGATACGGCATCAGCGAGACGTATCTCGGCGACCCCGTGCGGATCCCAGTAACGGTCGTCAACGGCGAGCATCCGGGGCCCACGGTGTTTCTCTCGGCGGCGGCCCACGGCGACGAACTCAACGGGATCGAGGTCGTCCGGGAGGTGGCCCACGACTGGGACCACTCGATACTGCACGGGACGCTCGTCTGTCTGCCCGTGATGAACGTCCCCGGCTTCCTCGCACAGGAGCGGTATCTCCCGATCTACGATCGGGACCTGAACCGGTCGTTCCCCGGCCGCGAGGGCTCGACCAGCGCCCGACGGATGGCCAACCAAATCTTCACGAACTTCATCGAGCCCTGCGATCTCGGGCTGGACTTCCATACGTCGACGCGGGGCCGGACGAACATGCTTCACGTCCGTGCGAACACGGAGCGATCGACCGTCGCCAGACTCGCCAAGGCGTTCAGTTCCAACGTCATCATCGCCGGCGAGGGGCCGTCGGGAACGCTCCGACGCGAGGCAACCGAAGCCGGGATTCCGACGATCACGGTCGAGATGGGCGAGGCCCACCGGTTCCAGCGACGGCTGATCGACCGCGCACTCACCGGCGTCGCGAGCGTCCTCGCCGAGTTCGGACTTCACCGGGAGTCGTCGGTCCACTGGCCCGGCTGGCGGACCGTCATCGACGACGACGACGAGAAGACCTGGCTACGGGCCGACGCCGGCGGTATCGTCGATATGAAACGTGGCCGCGGCCAGCTCGTCGAGGAGGGCGAGGTCATCTGTACCATCACCAACCCGTTCAAGGAAGACGAGGACATCGTCACCGTCGAGGCCCCCTTTACCGGCCTCATCGTTGGCGTCCTCGAGAACCCCGTCGTCTACCCGGGGAACCCGCTGTGTCATCTCGTCGGACTCTCGCCGGATACCCTCACCGCGCTCGAGCGCGAGCGGACGACCGAGCGGTCACGGTCGGACCTCCGTCAGGGAGACGACTGAGCGAACATCTGACATCTGCCGGGAGTTGCCCGAACTCCTTCGGGACATGTCAACGGAACCCGTTCGTTTCTGGCCGTGTTCTCTCGGACCGAACGGATGAACAGGAGCGATAAAAGTAACTTCTATACCGCCGCGGTCAAACGGTCCACATGAGCGCATGAGTCAGTCTTACAATCGCGGCCTCATCGAGGACTTCGGGCGGTGGAAGGAGTTCTCGGCCGGCATGTGGGCGTGGATCTTCCACAAGTTCACTGGGTGGATGCTGATCGGCTACCTGTTCACCCACATCGCCGTGCTGAGTACGTCTATCAGCGCCGCAGGAGAAAGTACGGACGTGATCGAAGCACAAAACGACGTCTACACCACGACGCTGCAGGGACTCGAGGGGCTGTTCCTCATTCGCCTGCTCGAGATCGGCCTGCTCGCGGTGGCCGTCTTCCACATCCTGAACGGCCTGCGGCTGCTGATGGTCGACCTCGGGATCGGCCTCGAGTCTCAGGACAAGAGTTTCTACGCCTCGCTGGTGTTGACCGGGGCGATCACCGTCGCCAGCGTCCCGACCTTCCTGACGGGGGTGGGGATCTGATGGCGGAACGATACTCCTCTTTCACGCCCGGCGGCACCGGCTGGTTCCTCCAGCGCATCACCGCCGCGTTCCTCGTGGTCGTTCTCGCGTTCCACTTCTTCCTTCTGCACTTCGTCAACCACGCGTACGAGGTAACCTTCATGCAGACGCAGGTCCGAATGGAGAACATCGGGTACTTCCTCACGATGGTCCTGTTCCTGGTGACCGCCGCCTTCCACGGCGTCAACGGCGTCTACAACGCCCTGGTCAATCAGGGACTCGAGGGGGCCCAGAAGAAGGTCGTGCTGGCGGTGCTGACGATCGCCGGCGTCGGCCTCGTCGCGCAGGGAATCTACGTCGCACTCGCGATGCGGGGAATGATCTAACATGAGCACGCAACAAGCCGAACCCGAGAGCCAGGAAGCACCGGAAGATCCGGCGATGAAAGGCGCGGAGTCGCCGGCAGCCGAAGAGCAGAACGGCGGCGGGATGGTCGACGAACACGCCGAGAAGGCCGCCGAACTCGGGGGGGAGACGGTCCACATCAAGGTGTTCCGCTACGACCCCGAAGTCGAGGGGAAACAGGAACCACGCTTCGACGACTTCCACGTGCCCTTCGAGAAGGGGATGACCGTCCTCGACTCGGTCATGTACGCCCGCGACGAGTACGATTCGTCGCTAACCTTCCGTCACTCCTGTCGACAGGCCGTCTGTGGCTCCGACGCCTTCTTCGTCAACGGGAAGCAGCGACTGGGCTGCAAGACCCAGATCTCCGATCTAGAACAGCCGGTCCGCATCGAGCCGCTGCCCCATCAGGAGGTCGTCAAGGACCTGGTCGTCGACATGGACCACTTCTACGACCAGATGCATACGGTCGAGCCGTACTTCCAGGACGAGGACACGCCGCCGGTCGATGACCTCGAGGAGCAGCGCCAGAGCCAGGAAAACCGCGAGAAGATCAAGATGTCCTCGCGGTGTATCTGGTGTGGCGCGTGTATGTCCTCGTGTAACATCGCGGCCGGCGACAACGAGTATCTGGGCCCGGCAGCGATCAACAAGGCCTACAAGTTCGCGATGGACGACCGCGAGGGCGAGGAGATCAAGGAGCATCGACTCCGCATTCTCGAGCAGGAACACGGCGTCTGGCGGTGCCAGACCCAGTTCTCCTGTACCGAGGTGTGTCCGAAGGACATTCCGCTCACCGAGCACATTCAGGAGCTCAAGCGGGAGGCAGTCAAGAAGAACCTGAAATTCTGGTAACCATGTACGAACACGACGTCATCGTGGTCGGCGCCGGCGGCGCCGGCCTCCGGGCCGCGATCGCAGCGAACGAAGCGGGAGCCGACGTGGCGATGGTCACGAAGCTCCACCCCGTCCGTAGCCACACCGGCGCGGCGGAGGGCGGCATCAACGCGGCGCTTCAGGAGGGCGACGACTGGGAACTCCACGCCTACGACACGATGAAGGGCTCGGACTACCTCGGCGACGCGCCGGCGGTCGAGACCCTCGCCCAGAACGCCCCCGAGGAGACCATCAACCTCGAACACTGGGGGATGCCGTTCTCCCGCGAGGACGACGGCACCGTCTCCCAGCGCCCGTTCGGTGGCCTCTCTTACCCACGGACCACCTACGCCGGGGCCGAGACGGGCCATCACCTGCTGCATACGATGTACGAACAGGTCGTCAAACGCGGCATCCAGGTCTACGACGAGTGGTACGTCATGGACCTGGCGACGACCGACGAGGACGACCCCAACGACCGCGAGTGTCACGGCGTCGTCGCCTACGACGTCCAGTCGGGCAACATTGAAGGGTTCAAGGCGAACAACGGCGTCGTCCTCGCGACCGGCGGCCCCGGCCAGGCCTTCGACCACACCACCAACGCCGTCTCCTGTACCGGCGACGGCCACGCGATGGCCTACCGTGCCGGCGCGCCGCTCGAGGACATGGAGTTCATCCAGTTCCACCCGACCTCGCTGCCCTCGACGGGGGTCCTGATCTCCGAGGGGGTCCGCGGGGAAGGCGGTATCCTCTACAACAGCGAGGGCGAGCGGTTCATGTTCGAGTACGGCTACGCGAACAACTCCGGCGAACTCGCCAGCCGCGACGTCGTTGCCCGCGCCGAACTCACCGAGGTCGGCGAGGGACGGGGCGTCGACGACGAGTACGTCCACCTCGACATGCGCCACCTCGGGGAAGAGCGCATCATGGATCGGTTGGAGAACATTCTGCACCTCGCGGAGGACTTCGAGGGCGTCGACGGGCTCGTTGAGCCGATGCCGGTCAAGCCCGGCCAGCACTACGCCATGGGCGGCATCGAGGTCGACGAGAACGGCCAGACCTGCGTCGACGGCCTCTACGCGGCCGGCGAGTGTGCCTGTGTCTCCGTCCACGGCGGCAACCGACTCGGCGGCAACGCCCTGCCGGAACTGATCGTCTTCGGCAAGCGCGCCGGCCAACACGCCGCCGGCGAGGACCTCGGCGAGCCCGAGATCCGGACCGGCTACGGCGACGACGTCGAGGACGAAACCGACACCGAACTGCCGGTCGCACCCGGCAAAGCGGGGCTCGAGACCAGCGGGAGCGTCGCCGCCGACGGCGGGATGGCCACCGACGCCGAGGGTGTCCTCCAGCGAAAGGTCGAAACCGCCCGCGAACACGTTGACACCCTGATGGACAAGGACGACGGCGTCCAGCACGCCGAGATCCGCGCGAAGCTCCAGCAGGCGATGACCGACTACGTCAACGTCTTCCGGACCGAGGAGGGCGTCAAGAAGGCCCTCGAGATCATCCGTGAATGCCGCGAGGAGTATCAGGACGTCTACGTCGACGACCCGTCGCGGACGTTCAACACGGACCTCCAGCAGACCATCGAGACGCGCAACCTGATCGACGTCGCCGAGACGATCGCGCTCGGCGCCCTGGTGCGCGACGAGTTCCGCGGCGCTCACTGGCGCAAGGAACACCAGGAACGCAAGGACGAGGAGTGGCTCAAGCACACGCTGATCTCGTGGGACGACGGCTCGCCGTCGATCTTCTATCGCCCCGTGATCCTCGAGGGCGAGAACAAGACCTACGAGCCGAAAGAGCGCAGCTACTGACCGCGCCGTCGCCGTTTTCGCCGCGTAATCCGGCCGCCTCGAGTAGAACCGTTTATTGCTGTCCCGACTAATGGCGACGTATGGGAACTGTTTCGCTGCTCGGCGTCGCCGCGGCCTTCCTCGGCGGCTCCGTCCTTGCCGGCCCGCTACTGTTCGTAGCGGTCGTGTTCTCGCCCGCGGCGTTTCTTCTAGTGCTTTGGGTACTCATGCGGTTCGTCCTCAGTACCGAATCAACGGCCTGACGCCGCGGTCCCCCGCCGCTCGGTCGAACCGCTACAGCCCCAGCACTTCGAGCAGGTCGACGCCGACGCCGGCGCGTTCGACCACCCTGTAGCCGAGGTAGATCCCGATGATCCCCATGATACCGGGGAGTTCCGGCGGCGCCGGAATCGGGACGTTGAGAAATCGGAACAGCGCACCGGTCACCAGCCCGGTCAGCAGTGCGAGGGCGGTAAGCTGGGTCGACATCTCCTATTACTCGCGAACCCGGCCACAAAAGCAGTCCGTCCGTCTTCAGCGGCCGCGGTGACTTCGTCACCCGCTACCACTACACACCACTACGACGATCGCCTACACTCGAGATCGCGCGATCGCGACCCCGTCAGTCGGTCTGAACATACTTTCGACCATCGACGTATGCTATATCGACAGTAGTGACGGCCGCTCGTCGTCGCAGTTTCGACAATCGTTGTAGACGACATTTATTATCGTCGAAAAATACACGGTTCGGTATGGAACGATCAACGACGACGACACCGGCCGTATCGATTCCGACCGATCTCGATTCCGCCCGCGCCAAACTGGTCTACCTGTATCTCGCCGCGACCGGCGGTGCGACCGCGGACGACCTCTGTGACGACCTCGCCGTCACGAAAGGGACCGTCCTCTCGATCACGGGAACCCTGCGGGACCGGGGCTACCTCGAGCGACGGGACGGTCGGTACAAACTCGCCTGAGGACGGAACACTCTCTGACGAGTGCGAACGGCCGGAAGCGAGGTCCGAGCGTTGCGAGGACCTCGCGACCCGGGGAAGGGCAGGCCTTTGCCCGTTACTCACCGCGAGCCCCGAAGGCGCGAGCGGGCCGACGACTGATGTGGAGACCCGCGTAGCGGGTCGGAACGGAAGGAGGAGTGCTTTTGGTCCAGCTTTTGCCGAGGGCGCGGCGAAGCCGCGCCCGCAGCGCAAAAGGTGGGTTCTAGAGTTCGATCCGCTCGACCAGCCGCTCGTGGTTTTCGTTCGTGTTGACCGCGACGATGCGGATCTCCTCCTCGAGCCCCGAATCCTCGAGTTTCGCCTTGAGGAGGTTGTCGACCTGGTAGACGCCGGCGGCGTTGGTCATCGCGATCTCGACCATCACGGGCGTGGTGTCGCCGGGCTGGAGCGAGACGCGTTTGATCGCCTGACTCGAGAGGGTGTTGATGCCGCGCCCGCCGGACTCGTAGGGGATCCGCGAGCGGCCGCTTTCCATGTCCAGCGCGTCGGCGACGCGGATGACGCCGGCCTCGGTCGTCAGGGGCGTCTCGGCGGTGTGGTGACAGAGGATCGCGTGGAGGATCTCGCCTTTCATCCGGACGCGATCGGCGGCGTCGTAGAACTCCGGGAGGATCCGTTCCAAGATGTCGGCGGCCAGCGGGATCGAGTAGTAGGCGTGGCTATCGCGGTGGACGACGTGGCCCACGTCGTGTAAGGTCGCCGCCAGCGCGATGATGACCGCCTCGTCTTCCTCGGCGAGCCCTTGCTGGCGCGCGCCGTTGAAGTCGACGTCGCCGGCCTTGAGCAGGTCGTAGAGACACAGCGCCCGGTTACGGACGATCTCGATGTGTTTGGTGCCGTGATCGTTGTACCGCATCCGATCGACCGCATTGATGTTTTGGGCCTCGAGATAGGCCTCGATTTCCTCGTCGGTCTCGACGAACTCGAGGACGCGGTTCAGTTTCTCATCGGGAAAGTGGTGGTCGTCGTCGGAGGTGTAGACATGGTAGGGTTCCTCGGCGGCAGAATCGCTCATACGTACTCCTCGGTTGCTGACTAAAAAAGCCCTGCGACGGTCTCGGGTTCGTTACGACAGGTCCTCGACGGCGGCCTCGACCTCGTCGTAGTCGGGCTCGACGCCGGGGTCGTCACTGACCCACGAGTAGGCGATCTGTCCGTCGCCGTCGACGACGAATACCGACCGCTTGGCGACGCCGTGGACGCCCAGGTCGGCGAAGTCCATCGAGAGATCGTACTCGTCGACGATCTCCTTGTTGTAGTCGCTGATGAGGCCGAACTCGAGGCCGTTCTGCTCGCGGAACTCGTTCAGGGTAAACGGCGAGTCGCGGCTGACGCCGTAGACGGCGGCGTCGAGGTCGTTGAACGCGGCGAGTCGGTCCTGGAACGTACACATCTCGGTGGTACAGACACCGGTGAACGCGCCGGGGAAGAAGGCGAGGACGATCGGTGCCTCGTCCTCGAGGCGCTCAGAGAGCGTGAACTCTTCGATGTCGCCGTTTGCGAGCGGTGCAGTGAAGTCGGGTGCGGCGTCTCCGGTTGCTGCCATCGTTGTAATCGTTACGTACAAACCGGAAAGACAGTTTCGCTCCCGGACGGGACGTGGATCGATCCGAGCGAGGCCCCGTCGCGGTCGGCGACGGCAGTTGGGGCGGCGTCGGCCGGCCCGGCTCGAGTGGAAATTCCGAACTGTGCGCTCAGACGGACTGTCGCGCCCGCATGCTTACCTTAGTGCTCCAAAAAGGTTATAATTGCCAGCGGGTAAGCTACGCATAGAGATGGTAGCCGAAATCACACCGCTGTTCATCCCCGGCGGCATGGGGCCTCCGGAACTCGCCATCATCCTCGTCATCGCGGTCTTGCTCTTCGGGGCGAACAAGATCCCGAAGCTCGCGCGATCGACCGGCGAGGCGATGGGTGAGTTCCAGAAGGGCCGCGAAAAGGTCGAATCGGAACTCGAAGAAATGCGCGAGGGCGGCACCGTCAGTGAGGGCGAGACCACCGACGACGAGGAGTTCGTCGACACCGAGCCCGTCACCACCGAGGACGAGACGACCACCGAGTCCGGAACCGAGACGGAGACCAACTAACGTCTTTTTCCGCCGGGGCGTGTGGCCTAGCGGACAGGGCAGGAGGTTCCTAACCTTCTGATCGTGGGTTCGAATCCCGCCACGCCCGTCCTGCGACGAACGGACGTGAGGAGCGGACGGGCACGGGATTCGAATGAGAGAACGGCGAGCGAAGCGAGCCGTTCGCGTGGTTCGAATCCCGCCACGCCCATACAGCGAACAGGGAGTGAACCGCCACGCCTGCCGTTCACGTCCTCGAGGCGATCCCGGTCGAAATCGATCGCCAGTCGCACCTCGACGGCCGACTCTCGAGGCGACGACACGGGAGGGATTCGGCCCGTGACCAACGAGTCCGTCCCTAGCCGATCGTGCCACTCGAGAGGGCGGAAAGCGAGGTCCGGACGGGGGGTCGGACGAAAAGCGGCGCAGCGAACGGCCTGTCAGTGGTCGGCGCTTCGTTCCCGGTTCGGATCGCCAAAGCGGGTCAGCGGCTCGAGTTCCTCCTCGGGGACGTCTTCGAAGGCGGCGCGAGCGATGACCCGGCGGTGGACTTCGTCGGCACCGTCGACGATGCGGAACTGGCGGACGGATTCATAGAAGTCCGACAGCGGGAGGTCCTTCCCGATGCCGTTGGCACCGCAACACTGTACCGCGAGGTCGATGGCGTCTTGGGTGACGTTGGCCGAGAAGACCTTGCACATGGAGACGGGGATACGGGCCTCGTCGCCGGCGGCGATCCGGTCGGCGGCGTCGCGGATGCCGGTCCGAGCCATGTGGAGTTTCGTCTCGGCGTCGGCGATCCGGTGTCGGAGCGACTGCTTGTCCGACAGCGACGAGTCGAAGCCGCGTCGTTCGCTGATGTAGGCCTTCGCGATGTCCAGCGATCGCTGGGCCATCCCGGAGTAGCGCATACAGTGCGTGAGTCGGGCGGGACCGAGCCGTTCCTGTGCGTGGGTAAAGCCCTCGTTCAGTTCGCCCAACAGGTGTTCCTCGGGAACGCGGACGTTCTTGTATCGGATCTCGGCGTGGGACGTGCCGTGATTGCCGCCGCCCATGTGTGGGACGTCGCGGATGACCTCGACGCCGTCGGCGTCGGCGGGAACGAGAAAGAGCGAACAGGCCTCGTAGGGGTGAGCCTCGGGGTCGGTTCGGGCGAGGACGATCAGCACGTCGGCCTCTACCCCCTGCGTCGTCCACCACTTGTGGCCGTCGATGACCCACTCGTCGCCGTCTTTTTCGGCGGTCGTCTGGATCATCTTCGGGTCCGAACCCGCACCCTGCATCGGCTCGGTCATCGAGAAGCCTGACTTGATCTCTCCCTGGACGAGCGGCTCGAGGTAGGTCTCTTTCTGTAACTCGTCGCCGGCCAGTTCGAGTAGGTGCATGTTCCCCTCGTCGGGAGCGTCGACCCGCATCGCGATCTGGCCGAGCAGACTCCGGCCCGCTTCTTCGAAGGCCGGGAGCGAGTCGCGGAAGGAAAGCCCCATGCCGCCGTACTCCTCGGGGATCTGTGGTGCGTAGACGTCGTACTCGCGGGCGGCCTCGCGGAGTTCCGCGATGGTCCCGCTCGAGACGGCCATCCCCCCGGCTCGTTCGCGTTCGATCGGCAGGACGACCTCCTCCATCAAGTCGTTGGCACGCGATGCGACCTCGCGTGCTTGGTCACTGTCATTGTAGCGCATAGTTGGGATACCCCCGATCGACGGCTAAGGGTTTGGAGAACACCCACGCGATCACAACTACCCCCGTGATTTTTGATGAAAGATTTCGGGGGCCGAACGTGATCGGCTCGAGAGCAGGGTATCGGCCTTACGATCGGTCCGAACGGCGGGAGCGGGGAGTTATCGAGCCGTCCAGCCGCCGTCGGCCGCGAGGACGGAGCCAGTCACGTAGCTGGCGGCATCGCTCGCGAGAAAGACGACCGGGCCGGCGATCTCCTCGGGATCGGCGAACCGATCCAGCGGTGTGCGGTCGATGATCGACTGGCGGAGCCGATCGTTCTCCTCGAGGTCCGCGGTCAGTTCCGTCGAGACGTAGCCCGGTGCGACGGCGTTGACCCGGACCTCGGGAGCCCAGTCCAGCGACATGCTCTTGGTGAGCCCGACCAGTCCGTGCTTCGAGGCGACGTAGGGGTGTTGGCGCGGCAGGCCGACCAGCCCGCCGACGCTGGCGACGTTGATCACCGAGCCGCCATCGCTTGCGAGGAGGTGGTCGGCGGCGGCGTGGGTGACCTCGTAGGCCCCGTTCAGGTTGACGTCCAACACTCGATCGAGGCTCTCAGTCTCGACGTCCTCGGGTCGGCCCAGTGCGTCGTCGGGATTGAAGCCGGCGTTGTTGACGACGACGTCGACGCCGCCGAACTCGGCGGCGGCTCGGTCGATCACGTCGCCGACGGCATCGGAGTCGGTCACGTCCGCGGGGACGGCGAGGGCGTCACCACCAGCGTCCTCGATGTCCGCTGCCACGGTCTCGATCTCGTCCGTCGATCGGGCGCTCGGGACCACTGCCGCGCCCGCGTTCGCCAGTTCGACTGCGATCGCGCGGCCGATACCACGGCCGCCGCCCGTTACCACTGCGACTCGTCCCTCGAGATCGAAGAGTTCGCTCATCGGTCCCCCGTTTCGTGGGTACCCACGTCAAGCTTTTCGCGCGGCCAGGCGGCGATCGTCGTTTTCCCCCGGCAGCAAGCCTGTCAATAACGGAACCTAAATCCTCCTCGAGCGAGCCGTAATCGATAGAAAACGGCGGGACAGTGGATTATCAGAACTGGTAATGGGCGGATGAATTTTTTGAGGGGTGAGCGTTCGTGTAGGGGCAATGGCTATTGACGAGGCCGACCAATCGGACGCCGGGGACTTTTCTGAGGGGGAGGCGTCCGACCCTGCGTCGGAGGACGAGCCGTCGGAACGGGACTCGCGTGTCCGTGTCGGCGAGTACACGTGGGAAGCGTTCATGGAAGAACACGGGCACGGGGACGAAGTCGCCGACCTGTACCCGGACGAACCCGAGGGTGACGACCAGCTCGGGCTCGACACCGACGAGGACGTGAGATCGGTCGTCCCGAGCGGGGACGACTGGAACGACGTCGAGTTCGACCCCGAGGAATACCTCGGCCACCACCCCGACGACCTCGACGAGACGGTCCTGCCGACCGCGGGGGACAACGGCGAGGCGATCTGGGACGCCTACTGGGAGTACGCCAACCCCGAGACGACGCCGGTCGTCAAGGATACCTGGACGTGGGAACACTACAAGTGGGAGTACTACTACGAGGACGACGGCAGCCGGCCGCGGGATTCCGACGGTGAGATCGTCCGGCACGACCGGGAGGAGGCACTCGGTTTCGATCCCGAGACCCTCGAGAACCGGCTCGCGGCGGGCAACGACGCCGCCTTGGAACTCGACGACATCGTCGAGGAACGGACCGTCAACATCCAAGACGAGATCGACGAAGACGAGTTCTTCTCGACGGCGGCGGGCAACACGACCGTCTCGAACCGATACGACCTCGAGAAAGCGGTTCCATTCGAGAAGAAGACCCACTTCCGCGAGGTCGAGCGCTACTGGGTCAACAAACCCTACGCCTTCGTCGTCATCTTCCATTCGGAGAAGGAAAACGAGAAGAAGTACTACATGGTCGAACCCTACCAGAACGAGATCGAGACGGAACTCAAGGAGTTCCTCTCGGGCAAGCTCAGGACGGCCATCAAGTACTCCGAGGACGGGATCAAGGAGAAAGCGACCGAGGACGGCCGGCGCACGGTTATCGAGGACGAGACCCGGCGGCTGCTCAAGCGCTATGATCTCTTCGAGGCCACGTCGGACGAGACGGCAAAGAGCATCCTCGAGACGCTACAGGGGCTGCTCGACGACGAGGACGAAGCAGCGGAAAGCGAGGACGACGGGCCCTCGCAGCTACAGGGGATCGAGGTCCGACCGGAGCCGGCGATTCTGGCCGACGATCCGGACACGCTAAGCGAGTATCAGGTCGAGAAGCTACTGTACCTGCTCAAACGCGACTTCATCGGCTACGAACGGATCGACGGGATCAAACACGACATCAACGTCGAGGACATCTCCGTCGACGGCTACAACTCGCCGGTGTTCGTCTACCACTCCGAGTACGAACAGATCATCTCGAACATCTACCACGGGAAGGACGAACTCGACGATTTCGTCGTCAAACTGGCACAGCGCTCCGGGAAAGGCATCAGTAAGCGACTCCCACAGGTCGACGCGACCTTGCCCGACGGCTCGCGCGCCCAGTTGACCCTCGGCAAAGAGGTGTCCGACCACGGGACGAACTACACCATCCGCCAGTTCAAGGACGTCCCCTTCACGCCGATCGACCTCATCAACTGGAACACCTTCTCGCTCGACGAGATGGCCTTCCTCTGGCTGGCCATCGAGAACCACAAGAGCCTGATCTTCGCCGGCGGTACTGCCTCGGGGAAGACCACCTCGCTGAACGCCGTCTCGCTGTTTATCCCCAGCAGCGCCAAGATCGTCTCCATCGAGGACACCCGCGAGGTCGAACTGCCACAGCGCAACTGGATCGCCAGCGTGACCCGCCCCTCGTTCGCCGACGACGAGCAGGGCGACGTCGACGAGTTCGACCTGCTGGAGGCCGCGCTCCGACAGCGCCCCGACTACATCGTCATGGGTGAGATCCGCGGTGAGGAGGGTCGAACGCTGTTCCAGGTCATGTCGACCGGTCACACCACGTACACGACCTTCCACGCCGACTCCGTCGACGAAGTCCTCAAGCGGTTCACGACGGACCCGATCAACGTCTCGAAGACGATGTTCACCGCCCTGGACCTGGTCTCGATCCAGACACAGACCCGAGTACAGGGCCGGAAGGTCCGCCGGAACAAGTCCCTGACCGAAATCAACCACTACGAGGCCGAACACGACGAGATCAACGTTCAGGACGTCTACCAGTGGCAAGCCGAAACCGACGAGTTCCTCAAAATGGGGGACTCGAACACCTTAGAGGAGATCCAGTTCGACCGCGGGTGGAGTACTGAAAAGCTCGAGGAGGAACTGTTCAAACGTGAGATCATCCTCGCCTATCTCATCAAAAACGGACTGAACACGTACGCACAGGTCGCCGCGACCGTCCAGGCCTTCATCAACGATCCCGACACTATCCTCACGCTCATCGCGAACGGGCAACTCGAGGACAGTCTCGAGGACCTCCGCGAGATGGAGAGCGTCCTGATCGACGTCGACCCGGAGAAAGAGGAACTGGTCCCCCGGCCGGAGGCGACCGACGAGACGTACAACCTCTCGATGGACATCCTCGAACGGGCCGAAGAGTCGGTGTTCGAGGAGTACCGTGGCGAAGTGCCGAGTGGGCTCGCGAGCGCGCTCGGCGACGTCGAGGAGGAAAGCACGATCGAGGTCGACCGAGCCGACAGCGAGGAGTTCGAGTTCGCAGGCGACGTCGACGAAGGCGTCGATGACTCGGAGTGGGAACTCGGTGACAGCGACACGGAATTCGCCGTCGAGGGTAACGACGGGACCGCCGACGAGCCGGCGTGGCTCAGCGAAGACACCGGCTTTGCGATCGGGGGCGACGACGGCGGAACCGCGACCGGCGGCGACAGTGTCGAGGCCGACGCGGCCGGAGCCGCTGCGGATCCGGCTTCCGATACCGGTGAAGCCGCCGAACCCGGGCCGAGTACGGACGAGTTGGAGACGGCCAATGACAGTACCCCCTCGAGCGGGAACTCGTCGGTCGCTGCCGGGGCCGACACCGAGGCGTCGACCGCGGACACCGGACCGGATCGCTCCCGAACCGCGAGCCAGTCTGCCGATGCCGACAGCGCGATAGCGGGGGGAGAAGCCGACGACTCGACGGTGATGCCCACCGAAGACGCTGGAGACGGCGATCTGGGCGGTCTATTCGACGACATGGGTGAGACGATCGACGAACTCGGAGAGCCGACCGGCTCCGGCCGACCGGCCGTCGAGGACGGGACCCCCGCGGGCCGACCCGACACCTCCGGCTTCGATTCGATGTTCCCCGAGGACGATCTCGACTCGATCTTCGATCCGGAATCGGACGACGGTGAACGCCGTGAGGGCAACGCACAGATCGACGATCTCTCGGACGTCCCCGAAAGCGACACCGCGTCCGCCGCATCGACACCCCCCTCGAGCGACGCGGGCCCAGACGGGACGGCCGACCGTTCGCCGGCCGATCCAACGGCCACGGAGTCGACGGACGACGGTCGCGAACCGGCCGCGGAAGGGACGACCTCGAACGAGACGCCCACACAGTCAGGCGGGGCCGAAGCCGACGGGGCGTCACCGTCGGAGCCGGAGCCGCCGACGATCGACCTCAGCGAGCCCTCGTCGGATGACGAGGGGGAGAGCGACGGGACGTCAGCGACCGATGCCGTCGATGCGGGGAGCGACGACGAGCCTGCGACTACGGACGACGAGTCCGCGGACGCAACGGCGGTCGAACCGCCGACGATCGAGATCGACGAAAGCGGTTCTGACCCGCCGGACGGGACCGATACCGACGACGGAGACCAAACCGCTTCCGGCTCGACTGCCACGGATGTGGACGACGGGCCCAACACTGGCTCCGGCGTCGACGAAGCACTCGAGTCGCCGGACGAGACGGCGTCGTCAACGGACGGATCGACGCCGACCGACCGGTCTGCCGGGGGTGACGACTCCGCGACGGACGAGGACTCGATCTTCGGCGGTGGGTCGGATTCGATCTTCAGCGACGAGGCCGACGACGACGATAGCGACGGCTCGCTCTTCGACGGCGGGGGCGACGACTCGATCTTCAGGGATGAAGAAGACGAATCGGGCAACGACGATACCGGCATCTTCGACGCCGACGACGCGAACGAGGACGGTGACACATGAGCCTCCAACGGGACGACAGTGGCGGGACGGGGATGTCGGCGGGTTCCGACGCCCTCGGTGATCGGTTCTATCCGCTCTACGACTGGCTGTTCGGCGAGGAAAGCGAGTTCGTCGCGGACATCGAGACGAAACTCGCACAGGCCCGGATGACCGACACGGTCGAACTCTACCTCTCCCGGGCGCTCGGTATCGGATTCATCAGTGGGCTGAGCCTCTGGCTGATCGGCCTGATGATCGGCTACGGCCTGGTCGCGCTCGGATTCATCGCGAACGAACCGCTGATCGGGATCCCTGTCGGGACCGGCCTCCTGCTCGACATCATCAACCTCCTCCGAATTCCCGCCGTCATCTTTTTCGCCGGTCTCCTTTTCGGCTCGATCGGCTTCGCGTTCGGGTTCGGCTCGATGGTCGCGATCCCCTACTCGCGGGCCTCGAGCCGGAAACGCGAGATCAACATGCTGTTGACCGACTCGATTTCCTTTATGTACGCCCTCTCGGTCGGCGGCCTGAACCAGCTCGAGATCATCGAGGCGATGGCCGAGGCCGACGACACCTACGGCGAGGTCGCCCGTGAGTTCCAGAGCATCGTCAAGGAGACCGAGTACTTCGATATCGACTACCGGACGGCGATCCGCAAGCAAGCACTCGAGACGCCGAGCGACGACCTCTCGCAGTTTTTGACCGACATGCTCTCGATCGTCAACAGCGGCGGTGACATGGAGAGCTTCCTCGAGGACAAGAAGGAAAAGCACATGCGGACCGCAAAGCAGGAACAGGAGCTGACCCTCGAGACACTCGAGCTGTTCGGGGAGATGTACATGACGCTGTCGCTGTTCCCGCTGCTGCTGATCATCATCATGGTGATCATGCAGATGATCCCGAACGCCGATGTCTCAGATCAGATGCTGTATATGGTCGTCTACGGCCTCATTCCGATGATCGGTGTCGGGTTCATGGTGCTGGTTTCGACGGTCAAACACGACGAACCCGGTGACGGCTATCTCACGATGGGCAACACCGACCAGCGGACCGAAACGGGACAGGAGGGCGGCCTGCTGAGTCTCGGCCTCGTCGAGCAGTTCACCGGTCGCCACAGCGTCTTCGACCGGATCAAGAACCGCGAGGGGACCCACGAGACGATCGAAGTCCTGCGTCAACCCCACATCTTCTTCCGGGACCATCCGCTGGTCACTCTCGTACTGACCCTCCCGCTTGCGCTCGTCATCGTCGTCACGGCGCTTGTAAACGGATCGGCCCCGACCTCGTGGGACGAGATGCTCGAGGCCCCGATCTGGGGGACGTTCATCTATCTCTACGTACCGCTGTATATCACGGCGCTGCCGCTCTCGATTTTCCGGGAGTGGAACGTCCGGCACCGAAACGCCGTCGTCAACAAACTCTCGGAGGACCTTCGAAAGCTCTCGAGTTCCAACGACACGGGGCTGACGCTGCTGGAATCGCTCAAGGCCGTCTCGGACACCACGAGCGGCAAGCTGGCCCGCGAGTTCGAGATGATGCACACGAAGGTCAACTACGGGATGAGCCTGACGGAGGCGCTCATCGAGTTCAACAACAAGTACCACATTCCGCGGCTGGCCCGGACGACGCGGCTGATCACCGAAGCCCAGGAGGCGTCGAACCAGATTTCGGACGTCCTTCGGACGGCCGCCACCGCCAGTGAGAACCACGACGACATCGAACGCGAGCGCAAGTCCCGCACCCGCATGCAGATCGTGATCATCATCATGACGTTCATGACGGTGCTTGCGGTGATCGCGATCCTCAAGACCCAGTTCATCGATACGATGGCTGGGCTCGAGACCGGCGGAAGCGGTGGCGGTGGCGGTGGCGGTGGTGGTGGTGGCGCGATGCAGGGCGCGAACCTGAGCGAGAACATCGACGTCAACATGCTGTCGGTGTTGTTCTTCCACGCGGTGACCCTGCAGGCGATCATCTCCGGCTTTATCTGTGGCTACATCCGGGATGCGGACCTACTGAGCGGCCTGAAGTACGCGGTCGGATTGTCCGCAGTCGCACTCATCGGCTGGACGCTGGTGGCCTAACATGACCGGGAACGGAACGCACGATCGATGCCGGGATCGAACGGACGGACGAGAGCTGCTGGCCACCTCGAGTCGGGCAGCGGTCGAGCGCGAACGGGGCCAGACGACGCAGGACTTCGCCGTCGGGATCGGGATCTTCCTGCTGGCGATCGCGTTCGTCTTTATGTTTCTGCCGTCAGTCGTGACCCCCTTTGACTCGTCGGTCGGCGGTGCAGAGACGGCACAGGCCGATCGGATCGCAGACCGGATCGTCAACGATACGGCGACGGGGACGGGTAACGAGATCAACTTCGAGGATAGCGACTACGACGATACCGAAAACCTGACCGAGCAAGTGGGTCTCCGAGCGAGCAGCGACGAAGACCTCGTCTACGATCGGGTTAACGTAACTATCGAACGTCTCAACGGCAGTTCGGATATCGACACCGGTCTGACGGCGGGGGACGACTACACCGGACAGCCGGCGGCGAGTTCTGCACGGATCGTCACGCTCGCGAACTATCCCGACGAGTGTCGGCCGGCATGTCGACTCGTCGTGAGGGTGTGGTAACATGAGTGGGATCAAACGGACCGGGGGCGGTGACCGCGGACAGGCCTACACGCTCGAGGGATTCATCGGTTCGATGGTCGTGTTGATGGCAGTGCTGTTCGCGCTGCAGTCGATCGTGATCACGCCGACGACCGGCGGCGCGGCCGATCGGACGGTCCAATCGCAAGTGCAACAGGAGACGATGGACGCGCTGTCGATCGCCGCCCAGGGACAGGGACAGGGCGAGAACGGGACGCTCTCGTATATGATTCGGTACTGGAACGACTCCGAAGAGCGCTTCCACGGAGCGAACGCGACGGATTCGGGCGATACCTACGGTGCGCAGTCGTTCAACCGCGAGGCGTTCGTCCTCGGACAGATCCTGTCTGACCGGTACACGGAGACCGGTTCGTACTACAACGTCGAACTCGTCTATCAGAACGGCAGCACGACGACGGACAACGTTACGATGGTCAACCAGGGATCGCCGCCGGAAAGCGCGATCACGGCGAGCCGGACCGTCACGCTGTACGACGATGACGAGCTGACGGCACCAGGTAGTAGAGACAAGGGGATCAACGAAGCTGATAACTATCCGATCCCATCCGCCAAAAACGGAGATGACAATCCGATCTACAACGTCGTCGAGGTACGGGTGATCGTATGGTAAGTCGTCGTCTGCAATCAAACGGTGATGTTCGGGATGATCACGGGCGCGACCGAGCCCAGTTGATCCTGATCGGTGCGATCACGCTCGCGTTCATCATCCTCGGACTCGTCGTCGTCGTCAACAGCGTGTTGCTCACCGAGACGCTCTCGTCGGGCGACTCCGGCCGGAGCGGAAGCGACGCTGCCACGGTCGAACACGACATCGAGCAAGGAATCGCGGGAATCGCTCACCGTGGGAACCTCAGGTGGGGGAACGACACAGACAGTGGTTACAACAAGACGATTAGCAACGTCGTGGAAGACGACGGCTTCCGGGGCCGATACCAGAACGTGACCGGCAACAGTCGACCAGTGGTCGTCAACGTCTCGGTCGATGGTGTCCCCGAGGATCACCAAGCCCGAGCCAGAACCGACGAATCCGTCACCGGACTATCGACGCCAAAGATCGACCGTCAGGTCGGCCACCTGTCGTTCGACCTCCGCTCGGACGGGGACAACGGGACTGTCACAGTCACCCAAAACGGAACTGAGACGTTCAAAATTACCGAAGTAGCGCTCGCTGGCGGCGGATCAGGATTTGAACTTACCGACGAAAACGGCGACGACTGTCTCGTTGGGGCCGACCACGCTGAAATCAATCTCGTCACCGGGGCGGTCAACGCGACGGTCGACCGCCAGTGTGATCGAACGTTCGTCGATCCGTCCAAGCCGACGGAACTCTCTATCGAGGGAGATTCCGATACCTCAGGGACGTACAATCTCGTCGTCAAAGAAGAGTCGAAAATTTTCAGCATCTATCCTACTGATCCCCACGCGGCCGCCTGGGCCGTCGACGTCACCGTCACCTACGACTCGAGCGACGTCTCCTACGAGCGACCGTATCGCGTCTTCCTGTACGGTGATCGATCATGAACCGCGGCTTCGAGGACGACGATCGGGGCGTCTCGATCGCACTGACACACGTCCTGACGATCGCGATTACGACCGTCCTCGTCGCCATGTTGATCACGAGTGCAAGCACCATGCTCGAGACCGAAACCGATCGCAGCGCCGATATTGGCCTCGAGACGATCGGTGAGCGCCTCGCCAACGAGATCGGCAACGTCGATCGGATCGCGACCGGAGACGACGGGCGGGCCGAGCGGGTAGCCGTCACGGCCAGTCACCCGCGGACGGTCGCGAACTCCAGATACACCGTCGAACTACGGCGTAACTGTACTGCACCGTTGCTCGACGGGCAGACCGATTGCCTGCGACTGACGGCGGCGAGTGCCGATACGGTCGCCTACGTGCCGGTTGAGACGACCGCCGACATCGAGAACAGTTCGGCCAGCGGCGGTGATATCGAGCTGCAGTACGACGGGTCGTCGAACAACATTTCGATTACGGGGGGTCGCTGATGCGGGGTCGTTGCGGTCGATCCGGTGGCGGCTCCGCGAGCGACGACCGCGCGGTTTCGGACGTCCTCGCGTTTATCCTCGTTTTTGCGATCATCCTCGGCTCCGTCGCACTGCTGTCGACGATCGGATTTCAGACGATGACCGACTATCAGGAGGGTGAACAGGTCCGGACCGCGGACCGGGCGATGGCGGCGCTGGCGGACAACTTCAACGACGTCCTCCGGTACGACGGGGTAACGGGACGAGAGGGGGAACTGTCGCTTCGAGGGGGGACCGTTCGAACGGGAACGGACGGAACGAGAGTGAACGTCTCGATCGACGGGACATATATTGGCAACGGATTGAACACTAACGACGGCGGCGAGTTCGACCTCGGCCGGTTCGAGTACGGTCTGGATGAGGACACGGTCGCCTACGAGGGCGGTGGTGTCGTCCGAGCTGACGACGGCGGGAGCGTCTTCCGCGAGCGGCCGCGACTGCGATGTGATACCGATCACGATCGGGCAGTCGTCTCGCTCGTCGCGATTCAAAACCCCGACGACCGTTCGGTGCAGGCCGACGGACGCGTCGGCTTCGAACTGACGAGCGTCAACCGCGAGACGGTCGTCCGAGAAGATGTTAACAAGGTTTCAATCAACGTAACCGAAACGGAGTACGAGACCGCATGGAACGGAACCTTCGACCGAGGTGACTGGGAACTAAGCGATGACATCGGGGGGACCTGTAACCCGCCCGGGAACGATCTGACCGTCGTCGTTACCGTCCTCGAGGGCCGGATCGACTACTGAGCTTCTCGGTCCCAGTCGCCGGTGAGCATCGCCCGCAACCCCGCGCGGTCGGCCAGTGATTTCACGCGGGTGGCCCGCTCGGAGACGCTGCCGGCGGTCTCGAGTACGAGACCGTTCGAGAGTCGTTTCGGTGCCGCCATCGGTGAGCCGTCGGCCCCGACGGGGTCGTCGTTGAGGACCGTGCGGTCGCTCCCGTCGGGACGCCACGGCGGATCGACCCCGGCGAGGCCGCGATCGAGGAGGTAGTCGGCGGCCTCGACCAACGCGCCGTCCGACGTCGAGTGGCCGATCGCGCCGATCGACCCGCGCTCGTTGAAAAACCGGACGACGTACTCGCCGTCCCCACGACCCTCGTCGCCCGGTTTGCCGGAACGGCCGTCAGTTGCGGTGTCGGCCTCCTCGCCCGGAGAGTCGTCTCCCGACTCGTCGCGTTCGCTCCCGGTCGGATCGTCGGCTTCGAGCGGGGCGTCGCCGGCCGCCGTCGGTGATTCGGCCGTCCCCTCGCGAGTCGGACCGTCGTCGGTGATCGCGGATTCGCTGAATCGGACCGAGACGGCCGGACCGTCGCCCGAAGCCGGCTGCTGCTCGGCGAACGCGACGACGAGCTGGTCGAGAAAGCGCTCGGCCGCGGCCTCGAACTCGGGCGCGTAGGCCTCGCCCTGTGTCGTCACCGCCGTGAGCCGGTCGACGATCGAGGCGACGAGGACGGGCCGCTCGACGGCGAACTGTCTGGCGACCAACTCCCGCGAGTGGCGCTCGAGACGGCTCCCGAGCGTCGATCGCGTGTAGTTGGCCAGTACCGACTCCGCGTCGGGGAGGTCGGCGAGCCGGACGGTACGGTAGTCGATATCGGACGTTCCCGCCAGCAGGAGGAAGTCGCGACCGTTCGTGTAAATCGCCCGGTCGACGCCGGTCCAGGCCATCGCCCGTCTGAGTGCGTTCGCCCGACTGCCGTCCAGCGAGTCGGTCGCGGGTTCGACGGCGACGAACAGCGCCGGCACCGAGTCGACGGTCGGGACGTACTCGAGGTGAACGTCGTCGACGTCCCGATCGGCACGACACGAGTCGGCCCGGACGTCCCAGCCGAGCGTCTCGAGGAGGGGCTCGACGAGCCACCTGCGGGTGTCCCGCAGGGTGGTCGGCGGCGAGGCGTCGACCAGTGCCTCGGCGCGAGCGGTGTAGGAGCGAATGTCGAGGGGTGGCATTCGTCGGGAGTAGTCGGTCGACCGCCATGTAACGTCCGGTCGACTGCAGGCGGGAGAACGGTTCGGTGTCGGGTTCGAGCGGACTAGTGGTCCGTCGCGGTCGGCTCCTCTCGCTGGTAGATCCGGAGGCGGGCCTCGCGGACGGCGAAGGCCGACTGGAGGTTCGGCGGGATGGTTTCGGCCTTTCCGATGACGAGATAGCCCGACGACCGGAGCGAGCGGCCGATGGTCTCGAGCATGGAGCGCTTGTACGCGTTGTCGATGTAGATGAACAGGTTCCGGCAGACGACGAGGTCGAATCCGGATTTGGGCTCGTCGTTGATCAGGTCGTGGCGCTGAAAGCGGACGTTCGTCCGAACGTCGTCGGCGATCCGGTAGTTGCGGCCGTCGACATCGACGTACCGTCGGTAGTCGTCGAGAAAAGAGAGTTGCTCGTCCAGGTCGATCGTCCGCGATTCCTCGTAGACGCCCTCGCGGGCCGTCTCGAGTGCCGGCTGCGAGATGTCGGTCCCGAGGACGTAGACCGACGACTCGTCGATTTCGGGGTCGTCGTGAGCGAGCATGGCCAACGAGTAGGGTTCGCGCCCGTCAGCACAGGCGGCGCTCCAGACCCGGACGGGCCCGTTTCCGGAGAGTCGCCGGAGGACGGTCCGGATCCCCTCCCAGACGTCCGGGTTCCGAAAGAATCCCGTGACGTTGATGCTCAACGCCTCGAGCAGCGCCTCCTGTTCGGCCGGCTCCTGCCGGAGCAACTCGAAGTACGACTCGTAGGTGTCACACTGGGTGCGTCGCATCCGGGAGGAGACGCGGCGATCGAGGTAGCTATCGTTGTAGTGGCTGGTCGCGAAGGAGAGTTCTTCCTCGACGAAGGCCAGCAGTTCCGTGAACGTCTCCTCGTCGTCGTCGCCGGCGGTGTCGTCGAGCGGGAGATCCAGGTCTTCGGGATCGATCTCGCCGGCACCGTCGCCGATCACAGTTCCGTCACTCCGTTTTCGTCGTCGCCGTCGGAAGTCTTGACCACGAGGCTCCCCGTCCCGGGGGTAAATTCGACGGTGCGACCGTGTTCGCCGCCGACGTCTTCGGCCTCGAGGGGAACGCCGAGCTTCTCGAGTTCCTCTTTCGCGGCGGCGATGTTTCGCTGGCCGACGCCATCGCCGAAGCTCTCGAACTCGAACATGTCGCTGCCGCCGGCGATCTTGGCCTCGACGGCGGTGTAGTTGGCCCCCTGTTCGACCATTCGGCGCAGTAGCGCCCGGATGGCCGTGTCGGCGTACTTACCCGGTTTGCGGTCGCTGTTGTCGGCTGCGTCGCCGTCGGGCAACATGACGTGTGCCAAGCCGCCGATCGCCGATTGCGGGTCGTACAGGGCGATCGCCAGACACGAGCCCAGCCCGTAGGACTTGAGCGTGTCGTCGCCGTCGCTGACGACGAGTTCGGAGATGCCGACCTGGACCGGCGTCGGTGCGCCCGGTTCGGTGCCGTAGGTCTTCATGTGGTATCGACTTCCTGGAACTCGGCCGTCGTCTTGGCGTCTTCGATCCGATCGACGTCCAAGTTGTTCAGCGCCCGCTCGAGGTCCGATTCGTCCGGGATTGCGTACACTTCACAGTCGAACTCGCGGCCGTCGGCCACGACGACCGTGTCGAAGACGAACGCGAAGTCCTGGTTCTCGCCGAGCTGGATGATGACGGGGTCGACGGCCGCGGCACCCATGTCGTGGATGAACTCGGGGGTCGAGTGGTCGATCGTCGTGTCCAGGACGTTCGCCCAGCCGTCGAGGAAGCCACTGGCCATGATGTTGCCCAGTTCCTTGATCGCGCTGGTCCCCATCTCGCCGAAGCCGTCCTCGTCGACCTCCATCGGGACCATCGCGTCGACGATCTCGTGGGCCGACTCCTCGTCGAACAGGAAGAGCAGATAGCCGCTTGGCATCCCGTCGAACTCGAAGGCGACGCCGACGAGTTTCTCCTCGGCGACCTGCTCCGGAATGGCCTCGAGCGAGACGAAGTTGAGCCGCCGGATCTCGACGCTGGTGTCGATGCCGGTCAGCGTGGTAGCGGTCTCGGCGACTTCCTCCGCGCCGCGTTCGGCCATCCGGTCGAACCCGTCTAGCTTGTCGTACTCGATGCCCTCGCTGGTGCGGAGCCGTTCGAGGAGCTTCGACATCGACTCCCGTTTCGGGAACAGGTAGTGGTTGAACCCGACCTCGGTGCCGACGGTCTCGATCCGGCTCTGGAAGAGCAGGGCGAGGTCGTCGTCGCCCGGCGCTTCGTCGATGTCGCCGAAGAACGGCTCCGCGGAGACCCCCTCGACGAACTCGGGCGTCGAGACGTCGATGACGGCCTCGAGGACGTCGGCCCAGCCGTCGATGAACCCGCTGTTTATGATGTGACCGACCTCCGTCGCGGCGCTTTCGGTCATCTCGTCGAACTCGTCGGGTTCGCCCGCGTCGCCCTCGATCTCCGCGTCGGGGCCGGCCTCGGCCAGCAGCGTCTCGACGACTCGGAACGCGCTCTCGCGCTCGAAGACGACGACCGAGTAGCCCTCGATCGCGCCGGTGAGTTTGACGCGGACGCCGACCTTCTCGGTCGAGTCCTCGAAGTCGCGCCGGATCTCCTGGCCGCGCATGAAGTTGAGTTTCGTGACGCCGACCTGCGTCTCGACGCCCATCATGTAGGTCAGTCGGCCGGCCGCGATCCCGGCACCCTCTCGAGCCATCCGGTAGAACGTGCCGAGTGCGTTGACGTCGAGTTTCATGCGGGTTGGACTTCGATGCCGTTGACCATTTCCACGAACTCTTCCAGATCCGGGAACGCGTAGATCTCCGCCTCGATCTGGTAGCTGGGGACCGACAGATCGGAGTCGAAGAACAGCGCGAGGTCGTCACCGCCGAGACTCGCAGTCCGGGTGACGATCTCGCCCGTCGGGGCGTAGACCAGCTGTGGCGCGGCGATATCGATCGCGCGGCCCAGCACGTCAGCCCAGCCGTCGATGAAGCCACTGGCCATCATGTTGCCCATCTCTTCGACGGCACTACGGGCCATCTTGCCCGAAACATCTCCCATGTCGTCGACGACGTCACGCAGCATGATCGCCGTGATCTTCTTGGCGCTGGCCTCGGGGAAGAGGATGAGGATGTGACCGTGTGGGGGATCGAGCAGTCGGACCCGGACGCCGACGCGCTTCCCGGCGTCGAGCTGTGACTCGATGTCGTCGACGTCGATGAAGTTGGTCTTGGTCACCTCCATCTGGGCGTCCTCGCCGGTCAGTTTGCTCATGTTGTCGGCGACGCCGTTCGTCCCGACTTTCGCCATCTCGTTTATGAAACTCAGCTTTCGAATGTCGACCATCATCGTCATGGATTCCTCCGTAGGGTTGGGTGTTGTTCGTTCATAGTGTCGTCACGTCCAGAATGTTGACTACCTCCCCCCGTCCCCGAACCGTCGCGCCGCTGATCCCAGGAACGCCGCTCATGAAGCCTTCGAAGGGCTTGACGACGACTTCCTGTTGGCCGCTGACCCGATCGCAGTGCAGGGCGACCTCGCGGACGTCGTCGCGGATGCGGACGACCATGCCGTTCCCGTTCGCGCCGGCTGCCGGCGTTTCGAGGATGTCGGCCAACGAGACGACGGGGTAGTCGCCGTCCTCGCCGGGCAGGATCGACTCGCCGTCCGTTGTTTCGATCGCCGTGGCGGGCTCGATGTCCCGGACCGCCTTGGTCGGGACGCCGAACTCCTCGCCACCGCTTTCGACGAAGAGGATCTCGTCGATCGCAACCGTCACCGGCAGTTCCATCGTCACCGTCGTTCCCTCGCCGGCCTCGCTGTCGATCGAAACCATCCCCTCGAGATCCTCGACGGTCCGCTTGACGACGTCCATCCCGACGCCACGGCCGCTGACGTCGGTCACCTCATCGGCCGTCGAGAGGCCGGGATGGAAGATGAGATCGTAGGCGTCCTCGTCGGGAAGTTCGGCGGCCACTTCGGGCTCGAGGACGCCCGCCTCGACTGCTTCGTCGCGGAGCCGATTGGGGTCGAGCCCGCTGCCGTCGTCCTCGACGGTGATCGTCACGCGATCGCTCTCGCGGTCGGCGTGGACTTCGACGCTGCCCTCGGTGGGTTTGTCGGCGGCCTCGCGCTCGGCGGGCGGTTCGACCCCGTGGTCGACGGCGTTGCGAACCAGGTGGATCAGCGGATCGCCGATGCGATCGAGGATACTCCGGTCGAGTTCGACGTCCTCACCGGTCATCTCGAAGGCGACCTCCTTGTCCTGCTCGCGGGCGATGTCGCGGACGACCCGCGGCAGGCGGTTCGTGACCGTCCGCAGCGGGACCAGTCGGATGTCCATCACCGTCTCCTGCAGGTCGGTCGTCAGGTCCGACAGCGCGTCGAGTTCCGTCTCGAGGGCGTCGTTGTCGTCGTCGGCCTCGGCCGCGTGCCGGAGGCGAACGCGACTGGTCACCAGTCCCTCGACGAGATTGAGCAGGGAGTCGACCTGTTCGACGTCGACCCGGACCGACTGGATCTCGTCGGCCTCGTCGTCGGCGTCCTGCTCGACGTCCGTGTCGGGTATCTCGATGTCCGGAATCTCGAACTCGGGTTCCTCGACGGTCCGGACGACATCGTCGCCCTCGTCGTCGTCGGCATCGTCTCCGAACGACGATTCGGATCCGGATTCCGACTCGTCGGTCGACGATCCGAAGTCGGTATCGACGTCGAACGCGTCGGTGTCGTCGAACGCGTCGTCGTCGAGTCCGTCGTCGATGTCGTCATCGAAGCCGCCGAACCCGTCGTCCCCGTCCTCGAGGTCGACGGAGTCGGCCGATACCTCGAACTCGTCGTCGGCACTAAACGAGTCGGCAGCGTCGTCGATCGGCTCATCGCCGAACGGATCCTCGTCGGCCGTCTCGAGGCCGTCGTCGAATCCCGCCGATGGTTCGAAGCCGTCGTCGGTACCGAACGAGTCGTCGGCCGCGCCGGCTTCGATATCGGCGTCGGCAACACTGCTGTCGGCGGCAGGGGTCTCGGCACCGTCGTCGGCCTCGACGTCGTCGACGGTATCGGCCCCAGCGGTGGCGGTATCGGCCTCCTCGAGGTCGGTCCCGTCATCGGTTTCCGTCTCGAGATCTGTCGGGGCTCCGTCGTCGGCGTCGACGGCGACACGCTCGTCGGTGGCGTCATCGATCGCGGGCTCGGTATCGGCGTCCGAGACGCCCGCCTCGTCGGCAGGCGCGTCGTCGACTACGATCGGGTCGTCGGCGGGACGGCCCGTTTCCGCCGCCCCGGGTTCGGTATCGTCGGCGTCGTCAGCGGCGGGCGCTGCCGTGCCATCGGGTTCCGTCGACTCCTCGAGTGCCGTCTCGGCTTCAGTATCGGTGGACTCGGCGGTGGCCTCGTCCGACGCCGGCGAGCCCGCAGTATCGGGCGTCGCTTCGGGTTCGTCGGCCGGCTCCGGCGTCGTGTCCGCCTCGATCCCGTCGGCCGGTTCGGTTTCGGGAGCGTCGGTCGCCGGCTCGTCGCCTTCGGCCCCGCTCTCGCGGTCGTCGGAAGCGGGGGCAGCGACCACGTCGGTATCGGCCGTCTCCTCGGCGTCCGCGGAACCATCGACCTCCGACTCGCCGGCCGCCAGTTCATCGGCCGCCGGGTCCGTCTCCGCGTCGACGAGCATGTCGTCGACGGCGCTCTCGGTCGGCTCTTCGCCCTCGAGGAACGCGTCGTCGTCGGCCTCCTCGCCGAGGAGTTCGTCCATGTCGACTTCTTCGTCCTCGTCGAACTCGTCGAACTCGAGTTCCTCGAGTTCGTCCTGCAGTTCGTCGAAACCGACCATCTCGACTTCGTCTTTGAGTTCGTCGAAGACCGCGCTGGCGTCGTCGACCTCGTCGTCGCCGTCGTCGGCCGCCGACCCACCGGCCGCAGTGTCGGCATCGGCGCCGCCGGACGCCGCGTCCGTCTCGCGGTGTTCGGCCGGCGGTTGGCCCGGTTCGGCCTCGAGTTCCTCGACATCCTCCTCGTCGAGCAGGTCGTCGAAGGACCCGGCCTCGCCCATGTCCTCGAAGGCGTCGAGTTCCTCGTCCTCGACGTCCTCGACCATCTCGTCTAGGTTGTCGAACTCGTCGAACTCGTCGAGCAACTCGTCGACCTCGAGGTCCTGTGCGTCGGCGGAGGAGATGTCTTCGGCCGCGACGTCGCCGGGATCGTCCGCCGGCGCGGCCTCGAACCGGTCGTCGACGTCGACGATCTCGAACTCGTCGACCTCCTCGACGGGCTCGAGGCCGGAGGCGATCGCGGCCTCGCCGACCGCGGTCGCGAAGACGGCGTCGAAGCCGCGGTCGTACTCGTCGGCCTCGATTCGATCCCGAGACGGGGCGGTTCCCATCAGCTCGAAGGCGTCGATCAGCGCGTCGACGACCAGTTTGCCGTTGTTGACGCCCTCGCGTTCGGCGATGTCGAGACGGGCGAGGTAGACGTCCCGGTCGTCGTCGGTTGGGGGTGCGAACCGCGAACAGATCTCGTCGATCTCCTCGGGCGTCGGCGACGCGAGCCCGGGCCGGGCTGTATCTCGCTCGAGGTACTCCCGAACCGCGTCGATCGTCGCCGACGGATCGGTGTCGATCTCGCCGTCGGCGGCGACTTCGTCGATCATCGTCTCGAGTTCGTCGACCGCGTCGAAGACGACGTCCATCAACTCCGGCGTCACCTCGATGTCGCCCCCGCGGACGGCGTCGAGCAGGTCCTCGATCGCGTGTGCGAGATCGCTGGCCGACTCCAGCCCCATCGCCCCGCAGTTGCCCTTGAGCGTGTGCGCGATCCGGAAGATCTGCTCCATCGCCTCCTCGTCGTCCGGATCCCGCTCGAGGGTCAACAGGGCGTTGTTCAGCTCCGTGATTCGTTCTTCGCTCTCCTGCACGAAGTCCGTCAGATAATCACTCATCGTTCTCACCGTCCGTCGTGAACGCGTCGACGATCGCGTCGGCGATGCCGTCGGCGGGCGCGACCGTGTCCACGCAGCCAGTTTCGATTGCCTGACAGGGGATGCCAAAGACCGGGCTCGTCGCCTCGTCCTGTGCGATCGTGTGGCCGCCGGCGGCGTCGATCGCCTCGATGCCGGCCGCGCCGTCGCGGCCCATCCCGGTCATGACGACGCCACAGAGCGGGTCGGTGACCCGGGCGGCGACGCTTTCCATCGTCACGTCGATCGACGGCCGAACGCCGTGGACCCGTTCGCCGTCGTCGAGTCGCAGGCGGAGCCGTTCGCCGACGTTGCTCGCTACCTCGAGGTGGACACCGCCCGGGGCGACGGCCGCTTCGCCGGGCGCCAGTCGATCGCGGTCCGCGGCCTCGGCGACGTCGTACTCGCTGCGTGCGTCGAGGCGTTCGGCGAACCGATCGGTAAACCCCGGCGGCATGTGCTGGACCACCAGGACCTTCGCCTCGAGGGCGGCCGGGAGCCGCTCGAACAGCCGTTCGATGAGCTTCGGGCCGCCGGTCGACGCGCCGATGACGACCGTCGGGGCGGTCTCGGTTTCGCCGTCGACGCTCACGGGCGTCGCGCCCTCCTCGAGTCCGGGTCCGGAACCGACGCCGGGCGTGGCGGGGGCGGACGTCGAGCGATCGGGCACCTGCGTCTCCGTACTCCCGCCGGCGACGGCGTTGCCGGTCGC